>CANHDG010000178.1 GCA_947459365.1 Saprospirales bacterium | reverse complement strand
TAAGGTGTTTAGTGATTTGGATGCCGATTTGAAATTGCTTCGAAGTACAGCTAGCTTTTCCATTGACAATTTGAGTGATGGTTCTGCTCAAATGATGGTCTACACCGGTCCGAATGAGTTCAGTCGACTAGCCGAGTATGGAATTGGTTTGGAAGATGTTATTCCATTTGGATCCAGTATTTTGGGAACTTTGAATCGTTGGGTATTTCACCCCATTTTTGCCTTGTTGTTGACTTGGATCGGAAGTGCGGGTATTGTTATTTTGGTCTTGACTCTATTGGTCAAGTTGTTGTTATTCCCACTGACATACAAGACGGTATTGAGCCAGGCAAAGATGTCTGCTTTAAAACCAGAATTGGAAGCGCTCAAGAAAAAGTACGGTGATGATCAGCAGCAGATGTCTGTTGAAAGTATGAAGCTGTACTCCGAATTTGGTGTAAATCCCTTAGGGGGGTGTATGCCCGTTCTTTTGCAGATGCCTATTTGGTTGGCTTTATACCGCTTTTTCCCTGCTGCAATTGAGTTCCGTCAAGCTGGTTTTTTGTGGGCGACGGATCTATCCAGCTATGATGTAGCGTTCAAATTGCCCTTTATGATTTGGGGATTTGGAAGTCATATTAGTTTATTTACCATTATTTGGGTAATTACAACGGTATGGTATACTTGGTATTCTATGAAACAAATGGACAATGCCACTATGAACTCGGAGCAGGCAAAGATGATGAAGTACATGCAGTACTCCATGCCTTTCGTGTTTATGTTCTTCTTCAACACCTTTGCGGCAGGTTTAACTTGTTACCTGTGTTTTAGTAACCTGCTCAACGTGGGTCAAACGGTGGCGACCAAAAAGTTTTTGATTGATCATGACAAGATCAAGGCCAAGTTACAAGCGAATAAGGCTCAGCCCAAGAAGAAAAGTGCTTTTAGGGAACGGTTGGATCAAGCAATGAAAGAGCAGCAACGTTTGCAAGAAGAACGCGCGAAGCAAAAAAAGAAATAGTAAATGAACGGGCGTCTTCTTTGATTGTTGTTGATTCTAACCTTCACTAGACAATACTTGTTTGCAGATGACGCCCGCTTCTATTTCGCTACTTACCACCCAAGACGGAACGCATACGCTTTTTTCTGAACAGTATGGGGTTACCTACCACTCCAGATTTGGTGCCATAACGGAGTCAAAGCATGTGTTTATCGATGCAGGCTTGCGTTATAAGGCAGTAATGGACCGACGCATTTCTATATTAGAGGCAGGATTTGGAACTGGCTTGAATGCCTTGTTAACCTATATCGAAGCTGAAAAAAGGGGCTTAGAAGTCAAATACACTGCTTTGGAGCGTTATCCCCTTGGCATGGACCAAATCAAATCGCTCAACTATACGGAGCTTTTAGGATACGACTCAATTAATACCGTTTTCTGCCAAATGCATGAAAGCGAATGGGGAACTCCTCAGGCATTTTCAACTTCCTTTCTATTCGAAAAGCGTTTGGAATCGTTAGAGGCATTTCGGGAGGAATCTAGTTATGATCTAATCTACTTTGATGCTTTTGCACCCCAGGCACAGCCTGAACTTTGGCAGGCCTCTGTTTTTAGTAGTCTATTTGATTCTCTCCGGCCAGAGGGGGTGCTAGTGACCTATTGTGCGCAGGGAGCGTTTAAACGGACCTTGAAGCAGGTAGGGTTTAAGGTAGAGGCGTTAAAAGGGCCACCTGGAAAGCGGGAAATGACCCGTGCTTGGAAGTGATTACTTAGTCAGTAGGCTGTAAGTGAAGCAGACCATCCTCTTTTTCTACTACAAATCCTTCCTCCGTCAAAAAGTTAAGGATATTTGAAACCAGATCATGCCGTTTTGGGGCGAACGCCTTTAATATTTCTTCAAAGGGAAGCGGTTCAACTCGGAGCAAGTCAATTATTTTTCGCTTGTAGGCATCGAGCTGGTCTTGATTAAATTCCGCTTCATTTCGACCGGTACAAATATCGCAAATACCGCATTTTTCACTTCGTTTCTCTCCAAAATAGCCAAGCAATTGAATGCTTCGGCAGACCCTTTTTTCTGCATAAAGCAGGGTCGATTGAACTCTTTTTTGGGCTGAAGCTCTTCGAAAGTTAAATTTTTCCAGGTCAATCTGTAAATTCTCTGAGGCCACTCGATCCTGAAGAAAAATCAGCTGTGGCTTCTCTTTTCGGGGTTGGTAGAGTAAGATGGATGCTTGTGTGGCATGGTTTAACACATTGCAAACCGCCTCGAGAGGTTGTTGTATTGTCCGTGCGACCAGGGCTTCACTGATGTCAATCCATTCGCGTTGAATGCCGGGATACAACCGCAGAATGGCCTTGATAACTAGGTCAGCAGCCTTGTTTCTAAGTTGATAATCGTAGATGGTTTCCCGGTTTGAATGAATATAAATCCGGGCGGGTGCTGAGCTTGCATCTGAGATTGCCAACCATCCCTCTTGTTCCAGTACCCTTAGCGCGGCATGGGTACTTCCTTGCTCCAGTTGAAATTGTTGGCAAAACAGGGGAAGGTCAAAATCGAAGCTCTCCCCTCTCCCACTCCCTATCGCCTGTTGGGTGTAGCTTCCGACTGCTTGGTACACCCTTTTCAAAAAATCGAGCGGCGGGAAGGATTTTTCAAAATAATGGTTGAGTTGAACAGCATCTTCTGGGGAGTAAAGTAGGGTGGCAAAAGCTTTTTTTCCATCGCGCCCTGCCCTTCCTGCCTCTTGAAAATAAGCTTCTAAGCTTTCTGGGGGGCTGAGGTGTACTACCACCCGAACATCTGGTTTGTCGATACCCATTCCAAAGGCATTGGTACAAGCCATCACCCTTACTTTTCCATTCATCCAGTCATCCTGGCGCTTATTGCGTTCTTCAGCAGGGAGTCCTGCGTGGTAGAAGCTACTCGAAATTCCTGCTTTATGAAGTCGTTCTGCCAGTAATTTGGTTTCACCTCTGCTTCGCACATAGACAATACCACTTCCTGGTACCCGTTTTAATATATCGACCAGTTTAGCTTGCTTATTGGTTTCGTACAATACTGAATAGGACAGATTTTCCCTAAGAAAGCTTTGTTGAAAAAAGTGGCCGTTGTTGAATTCGAGCTGTTTTTGAATATCTGCGGCGACCTCAGGTGTGGCGGTTGCTGTGAGTGCCAAAATGGGCACCTTTGGTAAAAGGGCCTTAATGGAAGCGATTTCAAGGTAAGCTGGCCGAAAATCATAACCCCACTGGCTGATGCAATGGGCTTCATCGACCGCCAGTAGGTTGATGTGCATCCGCTTGAACCGTTCCTTTGCAAGGTCGGTTTTCAGTCGCTCGGGGCTCAGGTAGAGCAATTTGTAGGCGCCTTGGCAGGCATTTTCGAATACAATATCAATCTCCCTTGCACTCATGCCAGAAAAAATCGCAGCTGCTGGGATATTTCTTGATTTTAATTGCTGGACTTGGTCCTTCATCAAAGCGATTAGCGGGGAGATAACGATACAAGTACCCTCTTGCACCATTGCTGGTACTTGATAGCACACGGATTTTCCTCCTCCGGTGGGAAGCAGTGCCAGGGTATCTGTTTTTTCTAGGACAGACTGAATAATCTCTAATTGGAGCGGTCTGAAAGCAGTGTACCCCCAGAATTTTTGAAGGACATCAATTGGCTGGATCACGCTGCAAAGATATTGCTAGCCGCTGTTTTTGTTTCAATTAATATTGAGCGGCACTTGTTTTTTGTTCCCGGATGACGGTAGTGAGCGTAAGCATAAAGCCTCGGCCATCGGAGCTCCAGACTCCTTGTCCGGGGTATCCGGTCGGGCGTTTCGTAAAATACTGCTGATTTGTTAAATTATTGACTCCCATTTTAAGTTGGAAGAGCGGATGGATCCGAAAGGCCAAATTTAGGTCCCAAAGAGTATAGGCAGGCACGAGCCCGGCTGCTCCATTTGAAGTGGGTTCAAGGGTATTTAGTGGATCCGAAAAACTCGATGACACGTAGCTACCCTGCAACAAGAGTTGTGCCCGTCGGTAGGCAATTTGCAATCCATTTCTTGAGATCCATTTGGGGACGGTCTCCAACGTGTTTCCAGTGAGGTTGATGTTCTCATTCCCTTTTCGGATGGATCCGGAGAGGTATTTCCCTTCCATGAAGGAAGTTGCTGAAAATATGGACATTTTCAAAAAGGAGGATTGAACGAGGCCCAGTTCCAAATACGATTCTATACCTTGAGTTCGGCTGGTACCGATATTGGTTTTCCATAAATAGGATGCGCCGGTTTCATCGCTCAGCAATTGAGTACCTACACGGTTTTGGTAGAGAATCTGAAAATAATTGAAATCATACCTCAGGCGGTTGTGTAACATTCCTCGGAGTCCCAATTCCAGGTTATGGCCATAAGCATCCCGAAGTGCTGGATCCGTCTTGTCGAGGACTGTTGGGGGAATCAGATCGGCAAAAATTACCGGCCGATATGCCTGTGACCAGCCTCCGTACACCTGACTACTTTGTTTTAATTGGTACTGAGCGCCGAGCGCAAACAAAGGAAATGAATGGTAGATGGTTTGGGGGATTTGCTCCTCCGGGTAATAATCGATGGTGCCCTGCATCTGGCTGGTTCCGCGCTCTATTCGGGCTCCAGATGTAATTTCCAGCCTCTTTCCTGCCTTCCAAAGGTGTTCCACGAAAAAAGCTATATTTTCTGTTAAAAGGTGGACATCTCTTCTGAAATAATTGTTTTCTACCTCTAGGTTGAAATCCGTACCGACCGTTCCCCTACCCTGTTGGCGACGGTGCAAATCGTTGTTGATATACCGGGTACCGGCGATAAGTGTCCCTACAGGGTGGTTGTATCGGAGTCGTACTTCGGAGGTTTTGCTGTTAAATTGATCGATATCCACCTGTCTAGGAGCATAAGTGCCGGTGGAAGCCAAGATGGTATCCGGTTGATTGGCGAATCCAATAAACTGTACACTATTCCGTAGTCCAAGGACGGCGGAGGTGATCCAGTTAACAGATACGTTTTTGGATATTTTCCAATCAAGTGTAATAGATGGTAATAATATATCTGGATTGAAATAATTCCGGATCCTAGTGGAGCGCCTTGGGTTTTCCAGGAATTGCGCATCCGTTAAAGGACCAGGATTTCGGTGGAGGTACGTACTTCGGCCGAATTCTACCCTTAACTGAAGGGATTGAACTGGCTGGTAAATGAGTTGAGCGAATTGTGCCTCCGCTTTGGAGGTTGCATTTTCTCTATATCCATCCGAAATCCGTTTGTGGATATAGGCATAGAATCGTAGTTTCCCTTTTTGGCCTCCAATCGCATTGTAGGTACTCATCAGCCCGAATGACCCGAGTGATTGAATGCTTTCAAATTGAAAGCGGGAGCTGGTATCCGCTTCTTTGGTGCGGTAATTGACCATTCCGCCAAATTGGGCACCATATTGCAGGGAACCTAGTCCACGGATCAGTTCTATGCGTTGAATAGCTTCCATTGGAGGGCTGTAATGGCTGGCTGGGTATCCATACATATCCGAGTTGGTTATAACATCGTTTTGCCTGACATTGTATTCCCAACTTCTGTGTGGGTCCAGCCCTCGGGTAGCCAGGTTTAGCTGGTTGCCAGACCCGTCCATGTCATATACGAAGGCTCCGGGGATTTTGGCAAATACTTGCCTGCCTGTTTTTTCAGCCAAGTTGGCGGGAAGGTCGGTTAATTGAATGACCTCATTCTTTTTACTGGATGTAATATAGGTTTGGTGTACACTTCCAAGGGACTTTACTGGATCAAAAGGCAGCCTGTAGCTTTTTAGTTCCAAGGTTGGAAGATTTTGATTGGGGAGTGTATCCTGTGCGCTGATTGCATCAATCGAACTCAGTAATAGGAAGCAGCGAATGGGAAAGATAAAAAAACGCATATTTGATGTTGGTAGAGGAAGGATTTCGTTGGTTAACAATAAGGATACAAAGCTACCAGCCACCCTCTGCCAAAACTATTTTTCTTCCTTAAAATAGGCTTAAAATTGAAACAGAAAAGCCCCTCCCGACTACCGGGAGAGGCTTTTTCAAAAACCCGACACGTTTGTCGGATTTTGAATCTTCAGCTGACCTTACATCGCCTCCGAAATTCTGTCATACCATCTCATTGGATTAACCTTCACGGGTTCGGCAGGTAT
>CANHDG010000177.1 GCA_947459365.1 Saprospirales bacterium | reverse complement strand
CGTCACCTGCAAACAGAAAGACGTGCCGATTGTGAGTAGTATGGGAGCGGGCGGTCGGGTAGATCCCTCCAAAGTAAAAATCGCCGATATCTCCGAAACCTACAACTGCCCTTTTGCGCAACAAATCCGAAAAGGTCTTCGCCGAAAAGGGGTACGTAGAGGGGTAACTGCTGTTTTTTCCTCCGAATTGGTGGATAAAGAAACTTGTATGCTCACCGATGGTAGCCGTTTTAAGCGCTCCTTCTATGGCACTATCTCTTACATTCCAGCCTTATTTGGTCTAAATATGGCCAGCGTGGCCGTCCGAGCAGTGATCAATCGCTAAAAAAACCACTTTTTTAGCCTCATATTGGGAGAGGGCGGCCTTCATTCACACTCTTCGCCTCCCAGGATTTCCTGTTTCACTTGCAAAATATCATTTTGCATCGTATTTTCGCGCCCCTTATGCGGTTAAAAACGTTAGAACTTAAAGGATTCAAATCCTTCGCCAATGAAACCGTCCTGCACTTCAATTCCGACGTGACAGGGGTGGTCGGACCTAATGGTTCCGGCAAAAGCAATGTGGTCGATGCCGTACGCTGGGTGTTGGGGGAGCAAAAAAGTGGACAGCTACGATTGGACAAAATGGCGTCCGTGATCTTTAACGGAACCAAAAAAAGAAAAGAAGCCCAAGTAGCGCAAGTTACCCTGACTTTTGAAAACACCAAAAATATTCTTCCCACCGAATATGCCAATGTCGCCATTAGCCGAATTCTTTACCGTTCCGGTGAAAGCGAATACCGACTTAACGGAGTCCCTTGCCGTTTAAAAGACATCACCTCCCTCTTCCTGGATACCGGAATCGGCCCCGATTCCTATGCAATCATCGCCCTGGGAATGGTGGAAGACTTACTTAGCGATCGCGAACACTCCCGCCGCCGGATGTTCGAACAAGCCGCAGGAGTCAGTAAATACAAAGCCCGCAAACACGAAACCAAACAAAAACTGGAAGCCACAGCTGCAGACCTGGACCGGGTGGAAGACTTACTCTTTGAGATCGAAGACCAGCTAAAAAAACTGGAAAAACAAGCCATTAGAACCCAAAAGTTCTATGAACTAAAAGAAGAGTTCAAAAAAATAAGTACAGAACTGGCCGTCCAAAACCTGGCCCGCCACAAAATCTCCTATAAAGAGACCGAATCCAAAATCGCTAAAGAGGAAACCGACTACCGGGCCCTCGAAATCCAAATCCGGCAAACCGAAGCAGAAACCGAAGCCCTTCGAAAAAGCCATCTGGATAAGGAAACTTCCCTCTCCGAACAGCAACAGGAAGTAAACCGCCTCACTGGACGCATCCGCAGCAAAGAAAATGAAAAGGGAATGTTGGAGCAAAAACGCTCCTTCGTAGACCAAGACTTGAAACGGATCGATGACCAAATCCACAAAGCTGTGGAAGCTATCCGCCAACTGGAAATCGAAATTGAAGGCTATCAAACAGACTTGAACTATGAAAAACGAGTAGAAGCCGAGTTGGAGGAAAACCTCGAACTCGCAAAAAATAAACTCGAAAAAGTCCGCTCCGACCACCACTTGCTCAAAGGCAATCTGGAGGAATTTGTCAAAGAACAACAACAGCTAGAGCGACAAATCGTCGAGCTGGAAAAAAAACGGGCCGTCCAACTCAACCAAATCGAAAACCTGCGGCGAGATGTCGAACGCACCCTCGCCGATGTTGCCAGCCGACGAGAGGAGATGAAACAACTCCAACAAAAAATTGAGGGACTGGATGCCGCAGAAGCAGAACAAAACAAAAAAATTGACCTGCTGGAAAAAGCAGAACAACATAGACGAGAACAACTCGAACGGACCGAAAAAGAAATTGAAAGCCTTTCCAAAAAACTAGCCGACCACAACCGGGTCCTCGATGCACGACGCAATGAGTTCAAGCTGACCAAAAGTATGGTCGAAAGCCTGGAAGGCTTTCCCGAAAGTATCAAATTCCTGAGCCAACAAAAGGACTGGGCAAAAAATGTACCCCTGCTCTCCGACCTAATTTATGTGCGCGAGGAATACCGGGTAGTGATCGAAAATTACCTCGAACAATACCTGAATTACTACGTCGCTCCCAACGCCGATACCGCCGTCCATGCCATCCAATTGCTTAGCCGAAGCCAAAAAGGTCGCGCTAACTTCTTTCTCATCGATCATTTCCACCAATATGAGCCCGCCCTCGCCCTCGTCCCCGTCGGTACCCGAGCCATCGAACTGATCGAAGTGGACCCTACCTACAGGCCTTTGTTCGAATTTTTATTGGCCAATGTGGTCATCGTGGAAGATGGCTACAATCCACTGGATGCACCCGAAGGACTTATCATCCTTTCTAAATCCGGTAGCTTCACCCGCCGCAAATTCTCCTTGTCCGGAGGCTCCGTCGGACTTTTTGAAGGCAAAAAAATTGGTCGAAAAAAGAACCTCGAAATCCTCGACAACGATATCAAAAAATATGAAGCAGAAGAAACCGATCTGAATCAACGACTTTCTGCTCTTAAAACACAACTTCAAAGCCTGAAAGCAGCCGATCAAATGGCCGTTTTGACCCGGGCAAGAGGGGACCTGGGTGGACTGCAAACGGAGAAATCAGGATTGCAGGCGCGGATGGACAACACGGCCGCCTTTGTTCAAAATTTTGACGCACAAGCTGCGCAAAACGGAAACCTCATCCAACAGCTGGAAGAAAGTAACCAGCAACTGAGCAGTCAACTGGACCAGCTCCAACAAGCGGTTCAAGCAGTTAAAAACCGACTTTCCTCTGCTGATGGCTCCTTCCGTGAAGTCGCTGACCAACTTAGCGGATTTAGCCAGGAATACAATCAAAAAAATATTGAATTCATCCGTCAACAAAATAAAGTCACAGCCTTCCAACAAGAGCTGACGTTCAGAGAAAAGAGGCTCTCCGAATTGAGCTCCCAAACTACCCAAAATAAGGCCAATCAAAGCCGACTCAGCCTGGAATTAGAGGAGCTTAATGCGGATATTCTCCGGCTCACCGAAGAACTCCAGCGGGGCTATGCAGAGAAAAAAACCAAAGAGGCCACCCTCTCCTCTGTGGAACAAACTTATTTTAAAGCTCGGAATGAAATCCATCAGCTTGAAAATGCACAACGCGATTTGTTCCGCAAACAACAAGACTTGCAGTCCGGCATCAACCGACTCAAAGAAAAATTCAGTGATGTCAAATTCGAAATCACCTCCATCGGGGAGCGCCTCCGAGTAGAGTTCGGAATGTCTGTCAACGATATCATCAACGACGAACCCAACCCCTTGTTTCAACGCGAAACACTGGAGAAGGAGGTCAACAACCTCAAACGCAGGTTGGATACCTACGGCGAAATCAATCCGCTGGCAATTGAGGCCTACAACGAAATAAAGGAGCGCTACGATACCATCGCTACCCAGCGCAACGACATCCTCGAGGCCAAAACCAACCTGGAACAAACCATGAAGGAAATTGAAGAAACCGCCACAGCTCGTTTCCTCGAATCCTTCGAACAGGTCCGGACCAACTTTATTGAGGTGTTCAGAACCCTTTTCACAGAGGAAGATACAGCCGACCTGGTGTTAATGCAACCTGACCATCCCTTGGATTCCGATATCAACATTATTGCCAAGCCCAAAGGAAAGCGCCCACAAAGCATCGCCCAACTTTCTGGTGGCGAAAAAACCCTCACGGCTATTGCCCTGCTGTTCGCCCTCTACCTACTCAAACCTGCGCCTTTCTGTATTTTTGATGAGGTGGACGCTCCGTTGGACGACGCCAATGTGGAGAAGTTCAACAACATTATCCGTCGGTTCTCCTCCGAGTCGCAGTTTGTCGTGGTGACCCACAACAAGGCGACCATGGCAGCGGTAGATGCCATTTACGGGGTGTACATGCCAGAACAAGGTGTATCGGCTGTTACTCCTGTCGATTTCAGAAAACTTAACCACGAAGCACTCGTATTCGAAAGCTAATCATGCGTATCATCGGACAAATTAACCATCCCAGCCTCAAAATTTCCGTGTTTAAAAACGAACAGCGTGTTTCCGTGAAGTTCGAAAACCCATTTTACGAAATCACCTGGAAATTGGGAAACGACGAGCGGTTTCAACACCTGGAAAACATTGAGCAGTTGCTAGATGAAACCGCCCTGCAGGAAGTTCAATCCCAATTGCAACAATTGCATTCCAGCCGATTAGCGGCGATGGCTCGCTGTTTTCCAAGCACCGAGGAGCAAGAATTTGAGGTGATTATTTAATATTAGCACGGATTCCCAACCAACTTCGGAAACTTATTAAGTATCTGTTGTATTATTGCACCCGCTTAGCATCTACTTTTTAATTTTTCGTCTATATGAAAAAAATTATCCCTATCCTATTGGCCCTCCTACCAATTGCCGGTTTCGCTCAAACCAAAGTAGCTGGAGGACAACGTGCGTTGTACGACCTCAAAAGCATTGGGGAAATCCGCATTACATTCCCTAGTAAAAACTGGACCGACGCGCTCGACTCGCTTCGGATTTATGGAGAAGACATGCTCACCTGTGACCTTTCAATTGATGGGGTCAAATACAGTGGAGCAGGTATCCGGTACCGAGGTGACAAATCCTACCAACTGGGCCAGAAAAGAAATCCGTTTAGCATCAAATTAAACCACACGGATGCCAACGCCAACCACCAAGGCTACCAAACCCTAAAAATATCCTCCGCCCTTCGGGACCCAAGTATGGTTAGAGAAGTCCTTTTTCAGGAAATCGCAGCCAAATACCTGCCCACCCCCAGCGCCTGCTACACCAAAATGTACGTCAACGAAGAATACATCGGGCTGTTCATTAACGTAGAAAGCGTGAGCGGAAAATTCCTCGAGGACCGGTTTCAATCCAACCAAAATGCCCTCTATAAAGCAGGCGTAGACCATAAACAACCCGCGCCCGCTTCCTGCAAACAAAACATCAACGGCTCCTTGGAATACGAAGAGGACCTAAACTGCTATCGCCAAAATTTTGAACTGAAAGGCGGTACCAGCTGGAACCCTATCCAAGAATTGGCTCGGGTTCTCAACAACGATGTAAAAAACATCCATAAAGTGCTGGATGTAGATCGTACCCTTTGGATGCTGGCCCTGAACAATGTAATGGTCAACCTCAGCAGCTATTCCGGTACTGCCACCGACTACTACTTGTACAAAGACAACCATGGACGCTTTCAACCTGTTCTTTGGGACCTGAACCTAAGTTTTGGTGGCTATAAGAACACTGGCTCCGGCAGCGACAAAGACAACAAAGGACTACAACGTTTAGATCCGCTACTGCATGCCGACAACCCTTACCGCCCGCTGATCAGTCAGTTGCTGAAAGACCCACTTCATAAAAAAATCTACTTGAGCCATATCCGGCAGATTGTAGAAGAAAATTTTAAAAATGGAGAGTACGAAAAACGGGCGAACGAACTTCAGGCGATGATTGTAGTGCCTTATTTGGAAGATAAAAACAGAGGCTACTCTCAAGCAGATTTCCAAAGCAGCATCAAACAAACCGTTGGAAGGAAAAGTAAAATTCCGGGTATAGCGGAATTAATGTCTGCACGTGCCAAGTTCCTACTCAACCACCCGGAACTAACGTCTCTACCCTCCAAAGTGAGCGATGTGACGCAACATTCCCGCGCCAAGTTTGAAAAAACACCCGTGGATGGCTTCCGATTTACGGCCAAAGCAGACCGTTTTCCCAAGCGCATGTGGCTGTATTATCGATTAGATGCGAAGCAGCCCTTCACCGAAATGGCGATGGACGAGGAGCAAGCTAAAAACCTAGCAACAGGTGAACGCAGGTTCATTGCGAATGTAGAGGCAAAATCGGCGGACGCAGAAATAGAGTACTATATAATGGTGGAAAATGCTGGCGCAGTTGCCTTTTATCCAGCAGCGTATCCTACAAAACCGAATAAAGTAAAGTTGGCGGATTTAAATAAATAAAATCCCTTACCACACACCGGAATCTGCTGATCTAGCAGATTCCGGTGTTTTTTTTTGCCCAATTCCAAACTGTGTTTTTGAGAAAACAATGAAACCAACCCTTCGAACGTTTTAACGATCTTGGAAACCTTTTCCCGTTGCCTCCTGTTTTTTGCTTATGAAACAACCCATATTTATTGTTCTATTCAGCAGCCTTTTGGCCTTTTCCCTTTCCGCACAGGAAATTT
>CANHDG010000176.1 GCA_947459365.1 Saprospirales bacterium | reverse complement strand
TAATGGTACAGGGGTTGTTGGAAAGGCAGCAGTGGAAATCGGTGGTGGAGGTCTGCGATCAGGCGTTGCAGGGTACGCCCTTTTGGGCAACTACCTGGAGTTTTTTTGCTGAAGAGAAAGCAAAAAGCCTGTATCGAAGTGGGCAGTGCGATGCCGCGATCGAATATCTGGAAGCTGCTGGCCGGCAATTAAGAACCGGGCAGCGATGGTGGTTTCAGAACCGGTTCTTACTGGCGCAAATAGGGATGCTGGAAGGGGATTACCTAGCTGCGTATCGGATTTGGTGGGAGGCCCGTGGTCTACCGTGGAGGGAGGTGCTTCCAGCTAGGGATCAGGAGCGATGGCGATTATTGGTCGCTCACCTGGAGCTCGCAGCCCGTTGGGGCTGGTGGTTGCCCCCTAAAGATCGATGGGAGGGGTTTCGATTGCAGGCCTTACTCAACGACCTGCCCTTACACAGCCAGGAGAAAGCCTGTGGAAATCTCATCCTTTGGTTTTTGTCCCTCCATTTCTTGTTGTTGGAATACCGGCAAGGAGCACCAAGAGAAGAGCAATTGCTCAACAAACTGGAGGCCCTGCGGAAGTACCGGTCTCGACACCTTCGGATATCGGGATTCCCCTCTTCGGCCATGCTTTTTGTCCAATTATGGTTAATAGCAAGCAAATATTGGGTGAATGCCGCTGCCTTTCATCACGCTGCCCTTCCAGTATTGGAGCAACTGAAGGTTAGCGAACAACCATTTGAAGTCCCCGAAACCTGGATTCCATACTCCAGGCAATGGGAGGCTTTGCTAAATGGCTTACAACGGCTTCCTCAACAGCCTTCAGATGGGCTGTGCTTCCCTCCCCGGCTTATTTAGTGGAAAGTTTGGAAGCAGGGGCGACGACGCCGTATCTTTGCAGGATTATGGCACAACAAGTCTCCCTTCTTTTTGAAGATGAACACCTTCTGGTGGTGCAGAAGCCCGCAGGCCTGCTGACAATTCCAGATCGATTTGACAGTGATAAGGATAATTTGGTAGCGCAGCTGCAGCGGCAATTCGGGAAAGTGATGGTCGTGCATCGCCTCGACCGGGAGACCAGCGGTTTGCTCTGTTTCGCCCGAAACGAAGCGGCGCACCGGCATTTGTCCATGCAATTTGAGCACCATACCACCGATAAATTCTATCACGCTCTAGTGGATGGACAGGTTCACCACGAAGAAGGAGAAGTGGACAAGCCCATTGGGGAGCACCCAGTTATTCCCGGTAAAATGGCCATCAGCAACTCGGGTAAACCCTCTCTGACCCTTTACCGGGTGCTGGAGCGCTTTCAACGCTATACCTTACTCGAAAACTTGATTAAAACAGGTAGGACCCATCAAATTCGGGTGCACCTGCAAAGTATTGGCTACCCACTGGCTATAGATGCCCTCTATGGCCGCCGCTCCGCTATTTATTTATCCGAAATCAAAGGGAAAAAATTCAAAATGGGGAAGCACAGTGAAGAAGAACGCCCCTTAATGGCTCGGACCACCTTACATGCCTCCCGGCTAAGGCTAGATCATCCAGTCAGCGGCGAACGAATGGAGTTTAAGAGCGAGCTTCCAAAAGATTTTTCCGCACTCCTGCAGCAAATCCGAAAGTGGAATGGCTAGTTTTAATTACCTTTGACCCTCCAAAATAAGCATTATCTCGTTATATGTTTGAAAGTTTAAGTGAACGATTAGATTCCGCCTTCAAAGTCTTGAAGGGTTCCCATAAAATCACCGAACTCAATGTTGCTGAAAGCATCAAAGAAATTCGGAAGGCCCTGGTTGCGGCCGACGTGAATTACAAAATTGCGAAAGAATTCACCGATAAAATCAAAACAAAGGCGCTGGGAGTCGAAAACGTCCTTAAAAACGTTAATCCCGGTCAGTTGATGGTCAAAATCGTTCAGGATGAACTCACTGAACTGATGGGTGGTCAATCCGCCGGCATCAATGTCAAAGGGAATCCCGGCGTAATCCTCATCGCTGGCTTACAAGGCTCAGGAAAAACCACCTTTTCCGGCAAATTGGCCAAGCACCTCAAAGAACAACGCAAATTGTCACCGCTCCTGGTTGCTTGCGACGTGTACCGTCCGGCTGCGATTGATCAGCTGACCGTACTCGCTGAGGCAGTAGGAGTAGCCATTTACAAGGAAATAGAAAATAAAAATCCGGTAGAAATTGCCAAAAATGCCATCGCTTTCGCCAAATCCAACGGCCATAACGTGGTGATTGTGGATACTGCCGGCCGACTGGCGGTGGATAAGGAAATGATGGAAGAAGTAGCGGCGGTCCACCGCACGATTCAACCAACCGAGACCTTATTTGTGGTGGATTCCATGACAGGTCAAGATGCCGTCAATACAGCTGAAGCCTTCAATAACTACCTGAATTTTGATGGGGTGGTGTTGACCAAGCTCGACGGTGATACCAGAGGTGGGGCAGCGTTGACTGTGAAGTACACTGTTGGAAAACCCATTAAATTTGTCTCCACCGGCGAAAAGATGGAAGCCCTGGATGTCTTTTACCCCGACCGTATGGCGCAGCGAATCCTCGGAATGGGTGATATCGTGTCGCTGGTCGAAAAGGCCCAGATGGAATTTGATGAGGAGGAAGCAAAACGGGTTGAAAAGCGCATCAAACAAAACAAATTTGACTTCAATGACTTCCTGGGTCAGATGCAACAGATCAAACGCATGGGCGATTTGAAATCGCTGATGTCTATGATCCCGGGGATGAGTAAAGCCATCAAAGACGTGGATATTGACGACCGGGCTTTGGTGCGCGTAGAAGCCATTATCCAGAGCATGACCCCCTACGAACGATCCAATCCTGATTCCCTGAACCTGGGCCGTAAAAAGCGCATCGCTCGAGGCTGTGGGCAAACATTGGATCAAATCAACTTGTTTGTGAAAAACTTCAATGATATGCGAAAAATGATGCATACGATGATGAATTCACCGATGGGTAAAATGGGAATGCCTGGTATGGGAATGCCCAAAGGCGGTTTCCGCCGTTAAACGAAGGGTATGAAAATAGCTGTTTTTCCGGGCTCATTCGATCCAATTACCGCAGGACATGCGGATCTGGTCAGCCGAGCCCTACCGCTTTTTGACCAGATCATTGTCGCTGTTGGGGTAAATTCGACCAAAAAGACCTTGTTCCCCCTGGAGCAACGGCTTCAGTGGCTGAAGGATGTTTTTGGGAAATATCCGCAAGTAAAAGTAGACTATTTTGAGCGGCTTACCGCGCATTATTGCCAGCGCGTGGGCGCCCGGTATTTGTTGCGGGGATTGCGCAACTCCTCCGACTTCGACTACGAAAAAACCATCTCTCAACTGAACCACATTGTTGGGGATGGGATAGAGACGGTCTTTTTGATTTCCCAGCCCGAATTTTCACATATTAGCAGCACCATTGTGCGGGAAATTATCACCGGTGGGGCGGATGCCAGTCCTTTTTTGCCGCCAGAGATCCATATTCCTGCCCTCCAACAGGGTTAGTGTGATTTGTATCTCGATAAATGCACTTGTTTTTCCCCATCTTTGTAACCCAATTACCCTAAAGGGCTTGGCAGATTGAAAGTCCTCCTTTCTCTCCTTTTTTGTCCTATTCCTCATAATTCATATCTATTCTAGCTATGTACACCGTTCCACAGCCTTACAATGAGCCTATTTACAATTATGCACCCGGCTCACCTGAGAAGATCGCCCTGAAAAAGGCGCTCGCAGAGGCAAAGTCCACACAGAAAGACATCCCCATGTATATTGGCGGAAAAGAAGTGTTTACCGATCAGAAGGTTGCTCTTCGTCCACCGCATGAGTTGGCCCATACCCTGGGTCATTACTCCAAAGGCAATGCTGCTCATGTACAGCAGGCCATTGAAGCTGCTTTAGCCGCTAAAGCAAGCTGGGAAGAGCTTCCCTGGGAAGAACGCGCTGCTATTTTTCTGCGTGCCGCCGATCTGCTGACAGGCCCCTACCGCGCGCGCATGAGCGCCGCGACCATGCTTTGCCAAAGCAAAAACGCGTACCAGCAAGAGATTGACTGTATCTGTGAATTGGCAGACTTCTGGAGGTACAATGTGCATTTTGCGCAGGAAATCTACCGTCAGCAACCCATCAGTACCAAGACTACCTGGAACCGCACCGATTGGAGACCCTTGGAAGGCTTCGTATTTGCCTTGACCCCTTTCAACTTTACAGCCATCGCTGGAAACCTGCCTACTGCCCCTGCTATGCTCGGCAATGTGGTGGTCTGGAAACCCGCTGAATCCCAAATTTACTCCGCCTCCCTCATCATGGAAATCCTGATCGAAGCAGGCCTGCCCGCCGGGGTGATTAACCTGGTGTATGTGGACGGACCTACCGTGGGCGATATCGTGCTGAGCCACCCCGAATTTGCGGGCATTCACTTTACGGGTAGTACCGGTGTTTTCCAGAGACTGTGGACGACCATCGGCAATAACATTGCCCGCTACAAATCGTATCCACGCATCGTAGGAGAAACCGGCGGTAAAGACTTTGTTGTGGCCCATGCCTCTGCCGATCCTAAAGCAGTGGCAGTAGGCCTCGGCCGGGGTGCTTTCGAATACCAGGGACAAAAATGTTCTGCAGCTTCTCGAGCCTATATCCCTCAAAGCCTGTGGCCAGCCGTGCAGGAACACCTGCTGGAAGACCTGAAACAGATGAAAATGGGCAGCACGGAAGATTTTACGAACTTTGTAAATGCCGTGATAGACGAAAAGGCATTTAATAAAATTGCCGCTTACATCGATGCCGCCAAACAATCCGCTTCCGTGCAAGTAATTGCAGGCGGAAACCACGATAAATCCAAGGGCTACTTCATCGAACCAACGGTGCTGCTGACCACCGATCCCAACTACACCACCATGTGTGAGGAGATCTTTGGCCCCGTATTGACCATCTACGTTTACGAAGATGCCGACTTCGATGCCACCCTCGACCTGGTGGACCGCACCTCTCCCTACGCCCTGACCGGCGCTATTTTCGCACGAGATCGGATGGTCATTGAACGCGTCAACCGAAAATTACGCCATGCTGCGGGCAATTATTACATCAACGACAAACCCACCGGAGCTGTAGTCGGACAGCAACCCTTCGGAGGAGGTCGTGCTTCCGGAACCAACGATAAGGCAGGTTCAATGATTAACCTGTACCGCTGGTTGTCGCCACGGACCATGAAGGAAAATGCCGTTCCACCCGTTGATTTTCGCTATCCGTTTCTCGGAGAAGAATAAGCGACCGATTCTGGTAGAAAGCCCCCGCTACAGCAATGGAGCAGGGGCTTTTTACTTTGTAGGAGAGAACTGATCGGCGGGGAGCAGATTTTTAGGACTTATTGTTGGCTGTCGGACCCTTTTTTGATGGTCAATGCTTGCTTTTCGCGTGGAGATTCGTCGTTCATAAAATTGGGCGTTTCGGTGCGGAAGTCCGCAGGCTTACAGGTATAGATGGGTAAGGGCGACCAAGGTTAATTTAATTAAATGAGTTGCTCAATTAGGCTCTTGGCCTGTCTTTTCCAATGTTCCTTTTTTGGGTGGGTTTAATCCCGGGGCAATCGCTGGTTGGAGGGCAGGGTATTTACTTAATGGCGGTGGACTTTAACCCTTTAATCTTAATCAAGCAATCCGGCATTATCCTACTAAACTCAGGTAACATTAGGCAAATGATCTCCATAAATTGATGGCAGTAGGAAAATTTCTGTATTTTGACGGTGCTAAGATACAATTTGAAAGCAATTCACAACCGATATATCAAGAATAATGCTTTTATTGGGCTTTAAATAGGCTGAAAAAGCGGTGATGAACCAAATACCTAGAAATAGGGTAGCCGAGGAGGGTTAGGCAATCCTTCAACCTAACTGTTATTGATTATGCAGGATAACCAAGAGTGATTCTCTCCAACTTATTTGGAAACATTTGAAACTCCTCACGAGAGGGGTTTTATTATTTAAACGAAAAAAATCTCAATAATGGATGCTTGAGTTGTGTTTTGCCAGTGCCAAGCTACATTTTCAAAACATTTTTGTCCCCCTACTCTTCCAATACTCCTCCTCAACAACAGACCGTCCTAGAACTTTCCATGGGTGCCAACCATTGTGTGGTGCCTCCGCAGAGCCAATAGGCCCGGAAGCCCATGGACTGGAGGAGCTGGGCGGCCTCGGAGGATCGACCACCTCCTTTCCC
>CANHDG010000175.1 GCA_947459365.1 Saprospirales bacterium | reverse complement strand
GGTAGAGCGGTCAACCGCGACAAGTTGGACTGCTCGTCCTTTTTAAGAACGATTAAGATACATGTCAAAAAAAAAGAAAGAGGCGGTTGGAATCGTAGAGCCTCTGGTGCCGATCAAGGTATTTGGAGCCTCTATTATTGAGGACACAGCGATTGAACAATTAAAACGAGCCATTTCACAGCCGGAGGACCGTGGGGTACTGACAGCCGATGCCCACTATGGTTATGCGCATCCAATCGGCGGGGTGGTAGCTTATAAAGATAAAATAAGTTTGTCGGGGGTAGGTTTTGACATTGCCTGTGGAAACAAGGCCTGTAAAACCAATCTTAAAGCAGCTGACTTGGACCTGGAAAAAGTGATGGATGCCATTTACAAACAAATAGGGTTTGGGATTGGGAGACCGAATCCCAAACCAGTGGACCATCCGGTTTTGGATGCGATTGCGAAGGCTTCCTTTCAACCGCAACGATTGATGGTTCAAATGGCGATTGACCAGCTGGGTACAGTTGGTTCGGGTAATCATTATGTGGACTTGTTTGTTGACGAAGAAGGATGGCTCTGGATTGGGGTACACTTTGGTTCACGGGGATTTGGGCACAAGACCACGATGGGCTTTATTGCTTTGTCGCAGGGGGCTGCCTTTGGCGATCGGGTTCAAGAGGGCTCTATGGATGCCCCGCCTATTTTGTTTGACGCTGGGAGTGCGCTCGGTCAGGATTACTTGGCAGCTATGCGTTTAGCAGGTGATTATGCCTATGCTGGTCGGGATCTTGTGGTGGACAAAGTATTGGAGATCTTGGGAGGCACTTCAGTTTGGGAGGTTCACAATCACCACAATTTTTTGTGGGAAGAAACCCACGGTGGAAATACGTATTATGTTGTGCGCAAAGGAGCAACTCCTTCACAGCCAGGGCAGTATGGCTTTATTGGGAGTACAATGTCCGATTATTCCGTCATTGTACAGGGCTTGGATACTCCGGAAAACGAGGCGGGCTTGTATTCCACGGTCCATGGAGCGGGGAGGGTAATGAGTCGAATGAAAGCCGCCGGGAAAAAGCGGTGGAAAAATGGGAAAGTTGAGTATGTGAGTAAGGGGCTGGTAGATTGGCCTAAAGTGAAAAAAGCGGTTAAATCGAGTGGGGTAGTACTCCGTGGAGGAGGCGCCGATGAGGCCCCGGAATGTTACAAATCCTTGGAGTCCGTCTTAGAACACCATGCAGGTACGATTGAAGTGGTTCATCGCCTGCGGCCCATTGGTGTGGCGATGGCGAGCGCCGACGTGTATGATCCATACAAAGACTAGTAGTTACGAAATAAAAACAGCCATGAGGGAGTGATCCAACATGGCTGTTTTTTATTTAACACCCGCTTTGGACTAGAACCCTAGTGTGAAGGCAAGGCGGTATTGAATGGGTTGCTCGTAATTCGTGGGGTCTGTATCGTTCGCTACCCGGAAGTTATACATCAGGGAGATTTCTTGTCCCGGCCCACCGGTTCCGCGGGAGAAATTATACCCGATACCGGCGTATTGATTGAACCGCGGTGTTGTCTGCTTGATTAAGCGACGGTTAACCGGATCGATATCGATGGGTTCTTGGTCCCAGCTCCTGGACAATTCTCCTTGGAGGAAAAAGCCATTGTAGACATGGACCCTAGTGAAGAGCCCCACCTCTGTATCAATAAGGTTGGTTGCCTTAAAGCCTGGGTATTTTTGGCTGGTATAGAACATGGAAACCCTTGGGCCCACGGAAACCGCTTTCAGGATTTTGTAGCCCACCATTGGGGAAAGCCCTACACCGAAAGAGCTCGTGCTATTGAAAGAACTAAAGCCCAGGCCCACGCCAGCTCCGTACCAGAGATGATCTTTTAAGGAGTACGGTTCCTTTTCCTTGTCTGTTTTCTCTTCTTTTTTAGAGCTGGCTTTTTTCTTCTTTTTTTTCTTTTTCTTTTTCTTCTTTTTTTTCTGGAAATCATCCTCGAGGGAGGTCTCGGGGGAGTGGATGGCTGCCGCGATTACCGGTTGAAAAGCGAAGCCGGTAAATAGAAACGCCAGTATTAGAACCAATTGCTTCTTCATTCGAATGCTAGTATTTTACAAATCGATCAATTAAAAATCAGGGGCAAAAGTAGAAAAGAGTACGATAAAGTAAGAATAAAATATTTACGTTACATTTGCCTTGAATTACCCCATTTTCGAACAAGATAACGCTGTCTATTTTCCTTTTATTTTATTATTTCATCGTTTTTGGAAAAATGTTAATAAGCACATCTAAAGTAAAGCGGTTTCTTTTTTTCCTCCTGTTTCTTCTGACCATTTCTGGTGTCGGTGCCCAGCATTTCACAGGTCTGCCAATTACCGTGGTAGATGCCAAAGTGGACGAGCGCTTGACAGAATACGAGGCCTACCAGTTGGATGCAGATGCCATACAGCAATTTTTACAGACCAATTATACTGGTCAGCCCATTCACTTGGCTTTGGGCAATCGGGTTTGGGACTTACAATTGGAGATCAACCCCATCGTGTCTTCAGCTTATCAGCTCCGGTTCCAAAACGAAAAAGGGACCATCCTCACCCAGGCGGCTAGCGCGGTTCCTTACAGAGGCTACATCCTTGCCAACAATGGCAAAGTGCGGATGACCTTTGCTGAGAACTTTATGTATGGATACATGGGGGGAGCAGATGACGTGTACCACATTGAACCTTATTGGTACACGGAGCCGAGTGCCGCAAAAAATATTTATTTAGTGTACAAAACATCTGCTGTTATCCGAGATAACGTAACCGGAACCTGCGGGAACGACGATTATGCTGAGATGCTTAGAGAACATGTGGATGAAAAATTAGAGGATGCGCATCAGCACGCAGAGACGATGTTAGCCTGCTACCAGGTGGACCTAGCTATTGCATCGGATGCCTCCATGTTGACTAAATATGGATCTGCTTCTGCAGTGGAGGCTCATAATATCGCAGTGATTAATGATGTAGAAGGCGATTATTCTGGTAGTTTCAATCATGAAATTCAGTTTAATATTGTCACGCAGTTTGTTTCTGCGGCCAATCCATGGGGTGCTTCCAGTAACGCGAGCACATACCTGGGCAATTTCCGTACCTGGGGCAACAACGGCGGATTTGGAGTTCCATTTGATCTCGGGGAACTATGGACGAATATCGATTTAGATGGCTCCACCATTGGTATCGCTTATCTTGGAGCCGTTTGTTCCAGCTTTAAATACCATGTTTTACAGGATTTCAGCAGCAATGCGGAATTGTTGAGGGTGTTGACCTCACACGAGATTGGCCACAATTTTAATTGCCAGCACGACAATTGTCCTAATGGTGCCCCTGTTTACATCATGTGCCCGTTTGTTTCGACCTCTACTGATTGGAGTTCAGCATCTGTTAATTCTGTGAACGCATATGTAAACAACTTAATCAATAGCGGCTGCGTATCTGTATGTACTTCAGGCCCTCCACCAGTTCCAGGGTTTTCTTGGTCGCCCAACCCAGCCTGCATCAACCAGCCAGTTCAGTTTACAAACACTTCTACAGGAAATGTGAATACGGTTTTGTGGTCGTTCCCCGGAGGAACGCCAGCCACGAGTACCAGTGCTACTCCCACCGTTACCTGGGCGACTCCGGGGGTGAAAAATGTGACACTTACCCTGAACAGCGGGACTGGATCGCAAGCCATATTGAGCCAGCAGGTAACGGTGATTGGAAATCCTACTGCTGACTTTAATTTTACGGTGAACGGACTGACTGTTAATTTCAATGCCACTGCAGCAAATGCTACGAGTTACGATTGGAATTTTGGAGACGGATCCTTCTCATCGGATGAAGATCCAGTCCACACATATTCAACCGGGGATATTTACACCGTTGTTTTAACGGTTACTGGGCCATGTGGAACGGCTACCCGAACGCTGAACGTCAATACCGCTCCAACAGCAGCTTTTTCGGCTTCGCCGACAAGTGGTTGTACCCCATTGACTGTTAATTTTACCAACGAGTCCTCTCCGAACGCCGTTTCCTACCAATGGTCGTTCCCAGGAGGTACCCCAACTGCATCCACCGCGGTCAATCCAACTGTTGCCTACCAGAATCCTGGGGTATTTCCGGTGACCCTGACCGCTGTGAACCCCAATGGTAGCAGTTCTGTAACGCTGCAAAGTTTCATATCTGTGCAGACGGTCCCTTCCGTTGGATTCACTTCTGTGGTAAATGGACTGACGGTAACATTTACTAATACTTCGACGGGAGCCAGCAGTTTTTTCTGGGATTTCGGGGATGGAAATAACAGCAGCGATGCCAACCCTGTACATACTTACGCCATTGGAGGAGTGTATGAAGTGGAGTTAACAGCCACCAATATATGTGGAAGTACGTTGACTACGAACAATGTGACCATGGTACTTCCCCCAGTGGCTGCCTTTACTGCCAATCCTAGCAGTGGTTGTGGCCCCTTGACCGTCGAATTTACGAATGCCTCTACGGGTGCAGCCAGTTATTCATGGTCGTTTCCAGGGGGTACGCCTTCTACTTCCAACGCTACCAATGTAACTATTACCTACGCGACACCGGGTAACTATACGGCTGTCTTAACTGCTACCAATGCAGGAGGTTCCAACTCGAGTTCTCAAGCGATTGATGTACTAACGGTTCCATCAGCTGCTTTCACATCGGCAGTGAATGGTTCAACTGTTCAATTTGATAACACAACATCTGGTGCCACTACCTACAGCTGGTCGTTTGGAGATGGAACGGTGAGTAATCAGGAAGACCCAGTTCACACGTACACTGCTGACGGGGTTTATCAAGTTGTCCTGACCGCCACAAATGTTTGCGGAACAGCGACTTTTACACAGACAGTTACCATCGCTACTCCTCCGACTGCTGGTTTTAATGCCTCTGTGGTCAATGGATGTGCTCCTTTAACCGTTCAGTTTAACAACGCTTCCTCCGCAAATGCCGGTACGTTTGCTTGGCAGTTTCCGGGTGGCAACCCAAGTAGTAGCACACAGGCCAATCCAACGGTAGTATATGCTGCTGCTGGCCAGTACACTGTTATTTTAACAGTGTCCAATGCTGCAGGCAGCAACACAGTAACCGAGACGAATTTTATTACAGTCAATACGGTTCCCGCACCAGGGTTTAGCAGTTCTGTGAATGGCTACACCGTTAACTTCACCAACTCTTCGACTGGCGCTGTTTCCTATCAGTGGAACTTTGGTGATGGTGGAAACAGTGTGGATCCGAATCCAACCCACCTTTACACCAATGCTGGCACCTACACTGTAGTACTTACAGCTACGAATGCCTGTGGTACGGCCACCTCCACACAAGTAGTAACGGTGGTAGCTCCTCCAACAGCTGCGTTTTCAGCGAGTCCTGTAGTGGGTTGTGATTCCTTGCTCGTTCAATTTAACAACACCTCTACCGGAAATCCAACTTCCTTCGCTTGGCAGTTTCCAGGAGGAAATCCAAGTAGCTCCAACCTTGCAAACCCAATGGTTTTCTATGGCGCTCCTGGTGTTTACTCTGTGGTGCTGACGGTGAGCAACAGCGCTGGTTCTGGAACCGTAACACAGACGAACTATGTGGTAATCGGAACAGCTCCTACAGCTGCTTTTAATAGTTCAGTGAGTACGAATATTGCGAGTTTTACCAATGTATCAACGGGCGCCACCTCGTTCTCTTGGTCCTTTGGAGATGGCAGCAGCAGTACATCTGCTAGTCCAACGCACACATACGCTACAGATGGGGTCTACACGGTGGTCTTAACTGCGAGTAACAACTGCGGTTCCTCCACCTTTACGCAAACCGTGACGATTGTAACTCCTCCATCCGCTAACTTCGTGGTTGCTCAGGCAAACGGTTGTGTACCATTTACGGTTCAGTATAATAACACTTCTTCCGTCAATGCAACTGGATTTGCTTGGCAGTTTCCGGGAGGTACCCCTGCAACCTCCACAGAAACCAATCCGGTAGTGGTTTATGAGCAGGCGGGCGTTTACTCAGTAACGCTAGTAGCTACTAATGCTGCTGGAAACTCCTCTGTAACCCAGACGGATTTGATTCATGTTGGCACTGTTCCATCTGCAGGGTTTTCAGCAACTACCCTTGGGGCCGTTTTAACGTTGGACAATCAAACGACTGGTGCAACGGGATACACATGGGATTTTGGTGACGGGAATGGTAGTAGCTTAGAAGAACCTTC
>CANHDG010000174.1 GCA_947459365.1 Saprospirales bacterium | reverse complement strand
CAGAACGATCTTGATACGGACGGCGCTCGTAACCACCACCACCGGAATTGCGGTCTTGGTAGCCACCGCCGCCAGAACGATCTTGATACGGACGGCGCTCGTAACCACCACCACCGGAATTGCGGTCTTGGTAGCCACCGCCGCCAGAACGATCTTGATACGGACGGCGCTCGTAACCACCACCGCCGGAATTGCGGTCTTGATACGGACGGCGTTCATAGTTCTCGCCCCCACTCTGGTAATCTTGTCTTGGGCGAGGTGTATATTCTCCGCTGGAGCGATCTTGGTAGGGCTTACGCTCGTAGCTACCACCACCGGAATTGCGGTCTTGGTAACCACCGCTGCGGTTTTGGTACGGCTTGCGTTCGTAGCCACCTCCAGCGTTGCGATCCTGATAGCCACCACCGGAGCGGTCCTGGTACGGACGGCGCTCATAACCACCACTGCCGGAATTGCGGTCTTGGTAACCACCACCGGAGCGATCCTGGTACGGACGGCGCTCATAGTTATTGTATTCGGTACGAGGGCGTGGCTGATAGCCTCCCTCCTGATTGTCCTGGTTGGTGTCCTGCCAGGAAGACTTGCGTTCAGGCTGATCGTAGGAGCGATAGTCAGACTGCTCGTTTTGTGTTGCGTTGAACTCAGTGTGGTCATTCGTTTCTTCCCGCTCTTGCAACGGGTTGTCCACATCGGTACGGATGACTCGTGGACGGCGCTTTTTTTCTTCCATGAAAATAAAAAATAAATGTGATGGGGAAAGAGTTGAAATCTATAGAGATGTTGAAGTAGTTAAGTTGAAGATACCTAAATCAGTGGATGTTATTAAAATCTGTTCAATTCGGAAAAACATGAGTAAAGTACGGCGAAGGACCTGGCATCCGGAAAAATTTCTTCCCTTTAAAAAGCCTTTACCTTAGATTAATAACGCAAAAGTAGGGGATTTTATTGAAAACCAAGGGATCTTCCCTAAATTTGTAAAATATTTGACATTCGGCCTCATTGGAGGTATCCTTTCCTTCCTTTTCCCCTTTTTTGCTCAAAAAGATGCCACTTTTCACCTCTTTTCCCATAGCTACGGCATTTCAGGCCCTTTCTATTCCCAGGTTAGTACGGATGTGCTGGGCGCTTCTCATAGGAACCTTGGGGTTAGTCAGCTGCCGGCAAGCGGAAGAGGGTGATTTAGTTCCCCTACCTACCTCCGTTTGCCTACAGACCATGCACCACGATGTACCAGTTCCGGAGGTGAATGTATTTTTTAAATTCAACTGCGATACGTTTCCTGGTTACCACCATCCGGCCGACTGGTTTGATACGCTGGTGGTCAGTGATGCACAGGGTCGCACCTGCCTTTCTCCGGTGGCGCCGGGCAAGCATTGGGCAGTTGCATTTGGGGCCAGCGAACACGGTTTGATTCTCCCCATTTACGGGAGATTCCCATTTGAAATCAACCTGGATACCCGAATCAAGGTGGATACCTTTCTATATATGTACGAGTAGAAGGCCTACCGAACCGTGACCACCTGCTCAGGGCGAATAATCGGAAGGCGTTTCATTTTTAAAAACAACTGTGCGGTAGCCAATACATCCTTTTCACAGTAGGTTGCGATTCGATCCAGGTCCCGGTCTTCCCAGTAAACCGAGGCTACATCGGCTCCGCTGATATCGTCCTTTGGAGAAGGCAACCCAAACACCGCTGAAAGGAGTCGCAAAGAGGTGTAGTTTTTGTTGTCTCCAAATTTCCACAACTCCAGGGTATCCAGTAAGTGCTTGGTTTCCCAGGGTTTCCGACCCGCGATATCGATCATTTTAGGGAGCGGGAGCTGGTTGAGCATCATACGTCGGCAGATGTAAGGGATGTCAAATTCCTTGATATTATGCCCACAAATAGCAAAACGCTCCGGGTTGTTAAAGTGCTTTTGCAATAACTCACTGAAATCTTCCAGCAAACTGGCTTCCATGTGGTTGTAATACGATTTCAGTCGCATAATAGGCTCAGAGCCATCCGCAGGACGCGTTAAAAACCCGACCGAAATGCAAATAATTTTACCAAATTCAGCATAAATCCCTGCCCGGGTACTGTATAAATCCGCCATTTCATCGTATTCCAACTCCTCTTCCACCGGTTTGCGGAGCAAAGAGCGGCATTTTATACCCCATAATTCCTGTAGTTCCTCCTCCAAGGCGTCAAACTCCGCATGTCCAGGTACGGTTTCAATATCCAGAAAAAGGACGCTAAATGGGTCAAACTGATCGAGTAAAGACATAACACAAACTAGGTTTATAGAACGCTGGGATAATACACAGGCCGGCCTTTTATGATACAGCACAGCACACTACCCTACAAAGGTAAATGCTATTAGCGGATTTCAAGAACAGTAGCTCCCCCCACCGGTTTTTTTTTATTTTTTATGAAAAAATTTTAACATTGATAATCAATCACTTAAAATACACATTAAACAAAAATCAACTATTTAAAAAATAAAAAAGCCAAAAATCAGTTTAATATTTGCATGTTTTTTGGAGCGAACCAATTGTTGCTCTGTATTTAATTCATCGATTACTCACTGGTCTTCAGCCATATCCATACATCATTTATGAATACCAACAATTTCAATCAGCCCATCCCCCCTACTTCGTTTAAGCCTGGTGGTTCCGACAACGACGGCCAAAAACGCCTACTCACTATCGCCGGCATCGCCATTGCCCTGTTGCTGGGTATCACCGTTTACCTCGCCGTGGGTAAATACAAAGCAGGAAAAGAGTTGGCCCAACTAGAGCTCAGCTTTGAAGAGCAAAAGGCAGCCCTAGAGGATGTTGAAAACAAGTACAACAACGCCCTTGCAGAATTGGAGCAACAGAAAGGCATCAATGCAGAACTAGATGCCAAAATCAACGAGCAAATGAACCAATTGGCCGCTCAAAAATCAGAAATTGACCAGATGATCCGCGCCAGAAAAGATTACCGCTCCAACCTGGCTCGCCTCGAAAGCAAAAACAAAGAATTCCTGGCTGAAATTGAGCAACTGAAAGCACAGGTCGCCAACCTGACCACCGACAATGAACGCCTCAGCGGAGAAAACCAACAGCTCTCTACCTCCCTGAGCAGCACTCAAACCCAGTTGCAGAGCGCCAACCGCGAAAAAACCGAGCTTTCTAGCGCGAAAGCACAACTGGAAACCCAAAACCAGGTGTTGGGAAAAAAAGCCGACCGTGGCTCCGCGATCGATGTCAAACAGTTCAACATCGAAACCAAATCTGTTAGCTCCAGCGGTAAAGAAAAATCCAGCAAAAAGGCTAAAAAAGTAGATAAAGTAAGCCTCTGCTTCACCGTGGAAGCCAATGAAGTGGCCGACGCCGGCGAAGAACTGTTCCAGATCGTATTGACCGACCCCAAGGGCAAACAACTGCTGAACGACGCCCTCGGCTCCGGTGTATCTACCAATAAGAAAGCTGCGGCCGATTTCCGCTACACAACGACTGCCAAGTGCAACTACCGCAATGCAGAAACCGAAGTCTGCGGCGCCTGGAACCCGGGAGAAGATTTTATTGCCGGAAAATACAAAGTAGAAGTGTACAACAAAGGCTACCTCGTTGGTACCTCCAACTTTACTTTGAAAAAAGGCTTGTTCTAAACTACTTTTTTCCAGCCTATCTAAACGCGCACCCGGCAGAGGCCAGGTGCGCGTTTTTTTTGCCATTACTCAGCACAGTTCTTAACTTTGCTCTATTATGCCCATTACTTACAAGAAAAAACTGGATCTGCGGTGGTCCGATCTAGACCCCAACTTTCACCTTCGGCACAGCGTGTACTACGATTTTGGTGCCCAGCAACGCATTGAATTACTCCATGACCTAGGCATCACCGCTGCGGTTTTACAACGCGAACAGTTTGGACCGGTCATTTTCCGAGAAGAATGTGTTTTTAAACGGGAAATTCGACTGACTGATACCGTATTCATCACCGCCGCGATCGCCCGGATGCGAGCAGATGGCAGTAGATGGACCTTCCAGCATACCTTTATAGATGAAGACGAACGGGTGCTGGCCGTCCTCAGCCTTGACGGCGCTTGGTTGGACACCCGGCTCCGCAAACTCGCCAACCCAACCCCCGCTGTCGTGCAAGCTGCCTTGGCCGACTTTCCCAAAACGACTGATTTCGCCTGGATATGAACGGGGTGAATGGCCTTATTTTGGCAGGTGGCGCCAGTAGCCGAATGGGCCAGCCCAAGGCCCTGTTAACATACGATGGAAGTTTGCAACTACACCGAGTCAACCGGCTGCTCCAACCGATCTGCAGCCAATTGTTTCTCTCCTGTCAACCCCTGCAAGTCGACTTGTACCGAGCGTCGGGTTGGGAGGGCCCTGTTGTGGTGGATCAAGCCCGCTGGGGTACCATTGGGCCTTTAAATGGATTGCTGAGTGCATTGGACCGTCACCCCGGCCCCTGGTTAGTGGTAGGCTGTGACTACCCTCTTTTGGAAACGGCGGACATTCAGCTGCTGCTTGACTCCCGGGCAGCCGGGCAATTAGCGGTAGCCTACGAGACCATAAATGGATTAGAGCCCATAATTTCCCTGTACGAAGCAGCTGCCGCCCCCTTTCTGATTTCTTTTTGGGAAAAAGGCCAACAATCCTTGCGGCATTTTTTATCTTCGCATCCTATCCAACGGGTACCACCACCACTGCCCGACCGATTGCAAAGCATTGATACCCCCGAAGCCTATCACCGTATTCACCTAACCTAATGTCCTATGGAAATCTCCCGTCAATCTGTCACTATCCAGAAATACCAGGGCCTCCAACACCACCCAGCAGAAGACTGGCTTTCCATTGAGGAGCCCCTTGAAATTCGCCTGCGCTATGGGCCTGAAACTGACCGCATAGAAAGACCCATTTCTATCACCATGCGTACCCCTGGAAAAGATGCTGAGCTAGCCCTCGGTTTCCTCGTCACAGAAGGCATTTTGGCTGCAATGGGAAGCGCTCAAGTAGAGCAAACGAACGACTCCAATATGGTCGTGGTAAGCTTGCCAGAAGGAATACAACCGAAAGTGGCCAGCTTGGAACGGCATTTTTACACCACCTCGAGCTGCGGCGTCTGTGGCAAAACGTCGATTGATGCCTTACAAGCCTGCGGCGCTAAAAACGTACATACACCCACTACCGACCTTAAAGCCAGTCTCATCTACCAACTCCCGCAGGCACTCCGAACGTCGCAGGCCGATTTTGAGTGGACAGGCGGTTTGCACGCAGCTGCCTTGTTTGATGCCAACGGTCAGCTACTTCTGGTACGCGAGGATGTAGGCCGACACAATGCGCTGGACAAACTAATTGGCGCCGCCTACTTGGAGCAAAAACTTCCACTGGACCAGACCATTCTACTACTAAGCGGGCGGGCCAGTTTTGAGCTCCTTCAAAAAGCAGCGATGGCTGGGATCAGTACCGTCTGCGCCGTTGGCGCCCCTTCTAGCTTGGCCGTTCAAACTGCCCGGGAGTTTGGAATACGATTGATCGGATTCTTGAGGGAAAACCGCTTCAATTTATATACTTAAGGAAAAACGTTGTCCCTGAGAAGGCAACTGAAAAAATGTCTATCAGCCAATAGCCATCAGATAACTCGATAAAAAGAATAATTAGGTCTTTCGATATTTTTCCTGTCAAAAATTGGAAACAAGAGCGCCTAGGCCAATCAATATTTAAAACATTTTATGTCAAAAGTTGGTTTATTTGAAAAATTGGCTACCTTTGACCTCTCAAACCAACAATATGCAAGAAGTTAGGTACACGGAAGATGAAATTAAATCCCTCGATTGGAGGGAGCATATCCGGTTGCGTCCGGGGATGTACATCGGCAAATTAGGCGATGGGGCGAGTGCAGACGATGGCATTTACGTCTTGTTGAAAGAGGTCATCGACAACTCGATTGATGAATTTGCCATGGGATATGGCAAACATATTGAAGTATCGGTTCAAGAGGGGGAGGTATATGTGCGTGATTATGGGCGGGGCATTCCATTAGGCAAAGTCGTGGATGTGGTTTCCAAGATTAACACGGGTGCTAAGTACGATTCCAAAGCCTTTAAAAAATCAGTCGGGCTTAACGGGGTTGGTACCAAAGCCGTAAACGCACTTTCGGAATATTTTAAGGTGACCGCCGTTCGCGACGGGCAATCCAAAACGGCTGAATTTCAATTTGGCAACCTAATCAAGGAAGGAAAAGTGGAGTCT
>CANHDG010000173.1 GCA_947459365.1 Saprospirales bacterium | reverse complement strand
GCTTTTCCTCAACAAGGATGGATCGATTTGGGTAAATGAAGTGGCTCCACGACCGCATAACAGCGGTCACCATACCATCGATAGTGCAGTGACCAGCCAATTTCAACAGCATCTAAGGGCAATTTGTGACCTTCCTCTAGGAGATACAGCACAGGTGCGCCCGGCAGTGATGTTAAATGTGTTAGGAGAGCCCGGGTACTCCGGCCCTGTACTGTACGAAGGGATGGAAAGTTTGCTCCAAGAGTCAGGAGTCTATGTCCATTTGTACGGCAAAGCGATGACTTCTCCTTTTCGGAAGATGGGACATATCACGGTAACAGATACTACCTTAGATGGGGCGCTTCAAAAAGCAGAAAGGATAAAAAGGCATTTGCGGGTGATTGCTTAAGCATTCCGTGAAATAAAAAAGCCGGTTTACCAATGAAGGTAAACCGGCTTTTTTATCAACAATTACTTTTTTAGTCTTTAAAATAAGAGCTCTGGTTTTTATTTCCAGCTTTCACATTTTCTAATCGAGTTTTAAACTCCTTTACCAAGGTGAAATCGTCTTGGCGGGCAAAAATTTCAGATAAGGCAATCAACGTGTTTTGGTCATTTGGATCCAATGATTCTGCTCGTTTAAAGTGTGGGAGCGCGGATTCAAAGAGTGCCATTACCTTATCTTTTAATTCGTTGTACTTTTTTGTTCCAGCGGCAGAAAAGTCTTCTGGCAATGCGTTGAGTTCCTGTGTTAACAGCGCTGCTTTGTTGTAGTACAAAGCTCCCATCGCATATACAGCATCCACATTTTTAGGATCCAACTTATTTGCTTGCTGGTAATAGTTCAATGCTAGGTCGAAGAATTCTTTTGATTTTACTTCGTTTTTGGCAGAGATTTCGCGCTGGTACAAATTGTCGTACACATTCCCAAGGGTAACATATAGTCCGACATTGGTTGGTTCCTTTTCGATGGCAGACTTCAGGCTGGAAGTTAGTTCATCCAGTTTTCCTTTTACCAGGTAAGCATTGATCTCATCGAACAACAGTCCTGCATCTTCTGGGAATTTTTTTCTTCCTTCCGCCAGGATTTTTTCAGCTGCGGCATCGTCCTTTAATTCCAACTTTGCTTTGTAAAGGCCACCGTAAACCTCCGGCTTGTTGCTGCCTTTTTTGTACAGCATTTCATAGAGGTCGGCAGACTTCTGCGTCATGCCGGCCAAGCCAGCAACTACGGCAGAGAAAAACAGTTGGTTTTCATATTGCTCAGGCTCGTCTAAAATACTTTTTTTACCTGAGGCAACTAGTATGTCATGTGATTCGAGGGCTGCGGTAAAGGAAGCGAACGATTTTTCGTACTTACCTTCCTCGTACTTGCTGACGCCGATATTGATCAAGGAGCCTTGAACTTCTGAGATTCCTTTAACGGCTTCATTTTTTTGGAATTTCTTGGCCTCTACCATATTATACGCATTTTTATAACCGTCGAATGCCGCCAACGCATCATTATCGCCTGTTAATGGCGCTTTTGGGTTGATCATGCGCTGGGCTAGATCCCGCTGGAGAAGCGTATTATAAACATCCCCTTTGGTGATCCAAGCAGCTGGAAGTGCCTTTCCTGAAGGAGTGGATAGCGCCTCTTCAATTTTTGTTTTTGCCTCCTCTAGTTTGGATGCATTATTTTGAGGGTCAATGTTGTAGCTAGTGAGTGCTTTTCCGGCACTTTTGGCCAATTTTTCTCCATCTACGTCCTGTGCGGTTGCTACCAAATTGGTCATCAGGAAGGCTGCGAGAACTAAAAGCGTTTGTTTCATGCTCGTTTAAATAATGAATGAAAGGTAAAAGTGTGTCCAAAGTGTTGGTTTGTATCGATTAAGACGAAAATCCTTTATCGATAGTATCCATTCCCCGTTAATGAAAGCCTAATACTTTCAAATAGAATCGCAAAGTTCTGCTATAGAACTATAAACTGAAGCCTGTTTTGCAATATTTTTGCGGTAAATTTTTGATTTTTATGGAGCAAGAGCTAAAAACGACAAAATTGGGACTAAAACTGCCAACGGATCCTAGGTGGGTGAACCTGGCAGAAATGGATTTAACCGAAATATTATCTGATCATGCTTATTGTGAGCAGAAGGCAGCCACCTCCTGTATCACGTTAATTCAAGCCTATCCTGACCGGCCAGAGTTAGTGGAAGAGTTAGCTCCAGTGGTGACAGAAGAGTGGGGGCATTTCCGGTTGGTTTTGGCGGAGTTGAAAAAGCGGAATTTGAAGTTAGGCAGGCAGCGGAAAGACGAGTACGTGAACGAATTACTCAAGTTTCAAAAAAAAGGCTTATCAAGAGAGGATGGTTTGCTCGAAAAATTACTTACTTGCGCGCTGATTGAAGCCCGAAGTTGTGAACGCTTCCGCTTGCTGTCGCTTCATTGTGCAGATGTAGAGTTGAGGGAATGGTACCATAAATTTATGGTGGCGGAGGCGGAGCATTATCGAATGTTCATTGAGCTGGCAGAGCGCTATTTTGGTGAGGAAAAAGCCCGTTCAAGGTGGAAAGAATACCTAGTCCACGAAGCGAGCATCATGGAAAATCTTGAACTTCGGGGTGATCGAATGCATTGATGATGAAAAAACAAATAATACTCGTAGTACTTGCTGGTTTACTTAGTTCCTGTACAGCCTACCGGCAACAACGTGAGCACAGCCGCCAATTGGAGGCCGCTCGTTCAATATTAAAAACAACGCCGGTAGTGGATACCCACATTGATTTCCCCTGGAGCCTGGTGGAACGAAAGGAATGGTTTCAGCCTGGTTATACCGGTCTAGCGCTTCGCCATCCTGGCGGGGAGTTCGACTTTGAACGGGCAGTTCAGGGCGGATTACATGGAGCATTTATGTCTATTTATATCCCGGCCTCCTATCAGAAAAAACCGGGTAGTGCCAAGGCGGTCGCAGATTCGTTGATCACAACAATCGATCAGGTTGTTCAGGCACATCCAGGTTATTTTAGTTACGGTCGAGGACCAGAAGACGTGCTTGCCGCATTTAAGGCTGGGAAAGTTGCCCTTCCAATGGGGATGGAAAATGGTGCACCCATTGAACAGCTTGAGGATGTGGAGTATTTTTTTCGTCGGGGCATTCGGTATATTACGCTGACGCACAGCCGGGATAATCAACTTTGTGATTCCTCTTATGATACGTTGCAGACCAACGGGGGCTTAAGTGTATTTGGTAAGCAGGTGGTTCGTGAAATGAACCGCTTGGGAATGATGGTGGACGTAAGCCACTTGTCGGATAAGTCAATTTCCGATGTGCTTAAGGTAGCGAACAAGCCCTTATTGGCTTCACACAGTGCGTGTCGGCATTTTACACCTGGTTTTATCCGTAATTTGCCTGATTCTCTTATCCAGGCCATCGCCAAAACAGGAGGAGTAGTCCAGGTGCCTTTTAGTCACTTCTTTTTGTCCGATACCAGTCGGGCTGAATACAATGCCGCTGAATCGGCGCTTCGCGAAAAAGGCTTGCCAGGCCAATCACCAGAAGCCCGGTATTTTATGCGTAAAGAACTAATGAAAGCGACTACCTCTGCGGCAACGGTAGCTGATCAGATCGATTATATCCGTAAACTAGTAGGAATTGATTATGTGGGAATCGGATCTGATTTTGATGGGGTAGGATTAGCCCTCCCGCCTGATTTAGCTGATGTTTCAATGTATCCCAACTTAATCGCTGAGCTACTCAAAAGAGGATATTCTGAATCAGATATCCGTAAAATTTGTTCGGAAAATTTGCTCAGAGTCTGGAAAGCAAATGAATAAAAAAAGGGGGAGTAGGGAATTCCCCTACTCCCCCTTTTTTTAGAAGTGAATTAGTCGAATGTTGTCTAAGCGGACAGTACCCTCCGTCTTTGAGAAGGTTCCGTCGTCCTTTCTGGGCAGGGGCACCCTGAAAAACAATCGGTAGCTGGGTCTTGGTAGTGATACCATAAACTCAGTCAGGTTGAAGTAAATTTTGTTCCAACCATTATCTCCAGTTGCGTTAAATAAGTACACATTAATGACCTCTTCAAATTGGGTCGCATCGGCTCCAAGAATGGAAAATGCAAACGGGATATCGCCTTGGTGGTGCATTTCAAGCCAGACCTGCCGACCGCCTGTGTTAGGGAGTGCCACCGATTCAGAAGCAATTTCAATGATTGAATGTGCGGTATCTACCTTCATTTGAAGGCATTTCCCTGCAAATCCCCCCTCTGTACCAACCGTGAAGGTACTTCCAGGATCGGTGTCCCTGTTTTCGAATATAACAGAGCTCGGCCCATCGAATGTGCTTTCTTCTAGTGGCCATGCATATTTGGCCGCTGGCTCATAACTGGTCCTGGGTTGAATGGTAGTGGTCTCTCCTGGAGTTAGTTGTATGGTTTGTACATCGCGTTTCATAAACGGATAAAGTCCGGGAGAGTCCTTTAAGCCATTTACAAGGACCCCGGGGAATACCTGAACGGTCGCCTCACCGGAGACAAGTACAGGGAGTTCAGCGGGCAACTGGAATCCCCCCAGAATTTCGTTGTTGACATATACCCAACCCACACTGATTTCTTGCCAAGCTGCCCCGCCTTCTGCTTCTACCACAAATGGTTCGATCCGCAGGTAGGCAGGGATCGCCTCTGGTTTATCACATCCTCCCAAAAGGATCACGGCACCCAACACCGCGCTAATGATTCGTGTATTCATCATTTATTTAAGTAAGTTCGTTCTCCAAATAATAGGCTACCGATACGGACCAGGTTGCTCCCACAGTCCATCGCAATTTCCCAGTCTCCAGACATCCCCATCGAGCGAATCTTAAACCAGGAGGATTCCTGAAAATAGGCTTGTTTCAGACGATTAAAGACGGCATTTAGCTGCATAAACTCCGCTTTGATTTGTGCTGGGTTATCTGAAAAGGAGGCCATCCCCATTACACCACAAATGCGAATCCCTTCCAAAGGTGGTGTTTGTAATAGCTGAGTAGCTTCCTCCTCCGTCAGGCCAAACTTGGATTCCTCGACCGCTATGTGAAACTGCAACAGCACATCGATGGTCCGGTTGGTTTTGAGTGCTTGTTTACTTATTTCTTGAAGTAGCTCAAGGCTATCAACTGAGTGAATCAGGTGGACAAAGGGAGCAATGTACTTTACCTTGTTTTTTTGAAGATGCCCAATGAAATGCCATTTTATATCCTTGGGGAGTGCTTCGTATTTCAAACAAAGTTCTTGTGCCTTGTTTTCCCCAAAATCGCGGATGCCAGCTTCATAAAGCGACATTATGCGCTCCACCGGTTGGGTTTTGGAAACGGCAACTAGGAGTACTTGGAGTGTATCCAGGTGTTTTTTTAGTTCCATTCTGCAAAGATAGGCTGTTTTTTAAAGCATTCCTTCGTCTGCAAAACTAAAATAGCCGCGCTCTGACACAATCAGGTGATCTAGGACAGGAAGCTCAAGCGTTTTCCCAGCTGCGACCAGTTTTTGGGTCAAGGCAATATCAGCTTGGCTTGGTTTCAAGTTGCCAGATGGGTGGTTGTGTACAGCAATGACGCCGGCTGCTTTACCATCCAGGGCGGTTCGAAAAAAGATACGGGCATCCACAACGGTAGCGGTCATCCCGCCGCTGCTTATTTTTTTTCGTTCCAGGACTTCATTCGCTTGGTTTAACAAAAGCACCCAGAATTCTTCGTGATAAAGGTCTGCAATCAGCGCTGCAATGGTTTGGTATGCATCTTTACTGCAGGTGATTTTGGGTCGCTCCCGGAGGTCGGAAAGTTGTCTTCTTCGACCCAGCTCCAGGGCGGCAGATACCAAAATAGCTTTAGCCTCTCCAATTCCTTTTATTTTTTTAAAATCCTTGATGGACTGCCTTCCAAGGTCGTGCAAGGAATGATCAACTGTTTTTAACAGACTTTGGGCTACGTGCAGCGCGTTGTGTCCCGGAATTCCGGAGCCCAAGAGAATGGCGATTAATTCTGCATCGGATAAGGCAGAGATGCCTTTTAGTAGCATTTTTTCACGAGGGCGGTCCTCCTCGGCGAGTGCGTTTAGGGAAGTCATGGTAGGTTACGGTTACAGGAAAATAGAGCGCCAAATGTACGGTCAGTGATCCAGAATTCACAAACGTATTTTAAGGGAAAAATAAATAACTGCACATTTATGGTTAAGCAAATTATTTTTTGAAAAAAAAGTTGTAATTTTGCGGCCCTTTTAAAAAAAATGTTTCTTGAACAATTATTTTGAAAACAACCATAAT
>CANHDG010000172.1 GCA_947459365.1 Saprospirales bacterium | reverse complement strand
CCTCAATGCAACTCCATCCGGAATCATTGGTGGCTGCTTGAGCAAACATACCGAAAAATTGCTCGACCTGATGAGTGATATCCTGCTAAACCCCACCTTCCCACAAGAAGAGTTTGAAAAAAGCATCAAACGCATCGAGAGCAACCTGGCCTCCCAAAAAGCAGACGCCAACGCGATCATTAGCAATGTTGGAGCAAGGGTTCGGTACGGCAAGCAACACCCCTATGGTGAGTTTACCACCGAAAAAAGCATCAAAAACCTCCAGCTAGAGCAGGTTCGCAAACATTACCAAACCTATTTTAAACCCAATGTTTCGTACCTGGTAGTGACGGGTGACATCACTCCTGAAAAAGCACTCCAGTACGCGCGCAAATACTTTGGAAAGTGGCAGAAAGCAGAAGTGCCCAAGACCGCCTACATTACTCCTCGCGCTCCTGAACGCACACAGGTCGATTTTGTGCACAAACCCGGCGCTATTCAATCTGTCATCGACATCACTTATCCAGTGGACCTCGCTCCCGGAACCGATGAAGCGATCAAAACCCGGGTACTAAACACCATCCTGGGTGGTTATTTCAATAGCCGTGTGAATGCTAATTTACGAGAAAAAAATGCCTGGACCTACGGCGCAAGAACCAGCCTGATGCCTGACAAGCTCGTTGGATCTTTCTCGGCAACAGCCAGCGTTCGAAACATGGTGACCGACAGCGCAGTAACCGAGTTTATTAAGGAAATGGTCAAAATTCGCACCGAAAAAACACCCAAAGAGGAACTTCAAGTGGTGAAAAATGTGTTGACCGGCCAATTTGCCCGTAACTTGGAAACCCCAGGCACCATCGCCGAATTTGCTCTGAACAAGGCGCGGTACAACCTCCCGGACGATTACTACGAGCAATATATTGCCAAACTCAATGCCGTCAGCCCAGAAGAAATCCTGCTGCTTGCCAAAAAATACATCCGCCCAGATAAAGCGCACATCCTGGTGGTAGGTAACCGCGATGAAGTAGCCGAGAAGTTGAAGGTGTTTTCTCCAGAAGCAAAAATCAACTTCTGGGATACCGACGGCGAACCCGCAAAATCAATCAACACCAATATCCCTGCAGGCGTCACCGCTACAACCCTACTCAATGATTACCTCAATGCACTGGGAGGTACAGAGAATATCCGGAAAATTAAAGACCTCCAGCAAACGGTGGTCATGAAAACCCGTGGAATGGAAATCACCGTTAAACAAAGCAGCAAGGAAGGTACTAAACTCGTTCAGGAAATGTTGATGGGTTCCCAATCCATGGGCAAAACCATCTTGAACGGAGAGAAAGGCCTTCAAACCGGAGCCGGTGGCGCCTCCCGTGCCATCGAAGGCAATGATCTAATGGACCTCAAGGAACAAGCATTGCCCGTCAAAGAAACCGCTTACCTGTCAGAAGGCTACCAACTTAACTTGACTGGTATCGAAGAAATCAATGGAAAAGCAGCGTACATCCTGGAAGTTACCCATCCAGGCGGGTCCAAAACGACCGAATACTACGAAGTAGCCACCAGCTTAAAAGTCCGCGAAATCAGCACCACGAAGGGCCCGGATGGATCGGATGTACAAGTAATCAATGATTATGAAGACTACAAGACAGTCGATGGTGTCAAATTCCCACACGCCACCACCACCATCGGGGTCTTCCCAGTGCCCATGAAAGCGCTGGTAAGTGAAATCAAAATTAATGCAGGAATCGAAGACTCGATGTTTGACATCAAGTAATTCGTACTTTTGCAAATAATAATTCAATCAGGTTGCTTGTTCCATCGCGAATAGGCAACCTGCTACTTTAACCAACCTCCTTTCACGCTATGACAGCGCAACTCTTACTTCAAGCACAGCCAGGCGGAAGCCTGACGATGCTGTTTCCTCTGCTGATCTTTATCGTCTTCTTTGTGTTTTTTATCTACATTCCACAAAACAGACAACGCAAGCAGCAAAAGAATTTCATGGAATCCCTGAAGGAAGGGATGGACGTGGTAACCAGCTCCGGTATCATCGGAAAAATCACTAAAATCGAGGACAAAGCCGTCCGACTGATGGTAGATGAAAAAACCTTCATCAAGGTCCTGAAATCCAGCATAAGCAGCGAATTCAAAGCCTAAACCCAGCAGCAATACCACTGCAACCATCGTACGAAATTGCTATGAAAATTATGAATAGTCAAGTCAAATTGACAATATTTCTGATACTAGCGCTACTTTTGCCGGGCGTTACAGCCTGGGCAGGTGGAGGTGATTTCATGCGGTCGATCGGGAAAATTTATGTCGTCGTGGCAGTAATTCTCGTGATCTTCCTTGGACTTGCTTTTTACCTCTGGCGACTGGATCGCAAACTAACCAATTTAGAGCATCAAATTAAAGATTCTGATGAGCGGACACATTAGTTTTTTTGAAAGTGTCAACAACTACGTGGAAACTGCCGCGTCGTACACTGACATTCCCAAAGGCTTGATCGAGCAGATCAAAGCCTGTAACCTCGTACTTCGTATCAAATTTCCAGTGCGAGTGGGGGAAGATTATGAAGTAATTGAGGCCTATCGCGTTCAGCATAGCCACCACCGTCTGCCAACCAAAGGAGGCATACGTTATGCAGAAAGCGTCGATCAGGACGAAGTAATGGCGCTCGCCGCCTTAATGACCTACAAATGCGCCTTGGTAGATGTTCCATTCGGGGGCGCTAAAGGGGGAATTAGGATCAATCCGGGCAACTATACCGTAGGTCAACTGGAGGCCATCACACGCCGTTACACCACTGAACTGGTAAAAAAGAACTTTATCGGTCCTGGTATTGACGTACCAGCCCCCGATTATGGCACCGGTCCACGCGAAATGGCCTGGATCCTCGATACCTACCAGGCCTTCCGCCATGGTGAAATCGACTCCATCGGCTGTGTAACGGGTAAACCGGTCACCCAAAATGGTATTCGGGGCCGCGCAGAAGCCACCGGTCGTGGTGTGTTCTACGGGATCCGCGAATGCATGCGCCATGAAGAAGACATGGTCAAAATCGGCCTCACAAAAGGCATCGAAGGTAAAACTATGGTCGTTCAAGGCCTTGGAAATGTAGGAAGCAATACTGCCCTTATTAGCCAACGCGAAGGACAAGTGAAAATCGTAGGTATCTCCGAACGGGAAGGTTCAATTCATAATCCCAACGGAATTGATGTAGAACAACTACTCGCCTACCGCAAATCCAACGGCACCATCATCGGTTTCCCTGGAACTACCCACATCGGTGGGCCACTGGCTGCCCTTGAACTGGAATGCGATATCCTGGTTCCGGCTGCCCTTGAAAATCAAATCACAGCCGAAAATGCACCCCGCATCAAGGCTCGTCTGATCGCTGAAGCAGCTAATGGACCGATCACCGCCGACGCCGATCCAATCCTGCAGGCAAACGGTATCATGATCCTCCCGGACTTCTATATCAACGCCGGTGGGGTGACCGTTTCTTACTTCGAATGGTTGAAAAACCTCTCCCACCACCGCTTTGGCCGTCTGGAAAACCGTTTCCACCACGACCAATTCCAGGGATTCGTGAATACCATTGAAGATATGACTGGTAAAAAGGTGCAAGACCGCGAACGGGCCTTCCTTACCCGCGGAGGATCCGAAATTGACCTCGTGAATTCTGGCTTAGAAGATACTATGATCACCGCATACAATCAAATCCGCGAAACCTTTAAAGCGCACCCGACTATCCCGGATGTTCGGACCGCGGCATTTGTCTGCGCGCTGAAAAAAATCGCCTCCGATTACGTTTCAATGGGAATCTTCCCATAGTAAACCATCGCTCTATGCGCCGGATAGGACTCCTGTCAGACACCCACTCGTTTTTGGACGAGCGTATTTTTTCCTATTTCGAAGAATGCGATGAAATCTGGCACGCAGGTGATTTTGGCAGCATGGAGGTAATCGACCGGTTACGCGCATTTAAACCCTTGAGGGGCGTTTACGGCAACATCGACCATCGGTTGATTCAAGCCGAAATGCCCCTCAATTTGTTTTTCCACTGCGAAAACCTTCCCGTTTTCATGACCCATATCGGTGGATATCCAGGAAAATACACCCCCAGGGTAAAAGCCCTGCTCTCAGAACGCCCCCCTGTGAATGGGCTGTTTATTAGTGGACATTCTCATATCCTTAAAATAATGCCCGACCCCCAGCTCGGCTTCCTGCACATTAACCCCGGGGCCTGCGGCAATGAGGGCTGGCATAAAGTAAAAACCCTCGTGCGGTTCTCTGTCCAGGAGAGCCAGCTCAAAGACCTGGAGATTATTGAACTAGCGCGCCATTAACTTCCAACTCTTACAACCTACCGTTATCATGCAAGCGCCACACCTCCAACTCGGACAGGCCGGTGAAGATCTGGCTGCCCAATACCTTCTGCAAAAGGGCTATCAGCTCGCAGCCCGCAATTATCGCTTCGGCAAAGGAGAAATTGACTTGATTGCCTGGCAGCATAACCGGCTTTTGGTTTTTTTTGAGGTAAAAACCCGCCGCAGTCCGGGATTTGGCGGACCCGAAAGCGCTGTTACCTTACACAAACAAAAAGTAATTGCCCGAACAGCCGGGCGATATATGGAGCAAATTGCCTACGATTGGGCCGTTCGCTTTGATGTTATTGCAATTCTATGGGAAAAAAACAAGGCGCCTCAGTTGGAACACTTCGAAGATGCCTTTTTTTGGATGTAGCCCTTCTCTATCATCCATAAAAAAACCGGAGACTACGAACGAGCTCCGGTTTTTATGTGAATCTAATAGATCAAACGATTATGCGTCGATACGAGCATATTTAGCATTTGCCTCGATAAACGCCCTACGAGGGGGTACTTCATCCCCCATCAACATGGCAAACATACGATCTGCCTCTGCTGCGTCTTCGATCGTGACTTTTTTCAGAATTCTGGTTTCTGGATCCATGGTGGTCTCCCAAAGCTGCTCTGCATTCATCTCTCCCAAACCCTTGTATCGCTGAATTTTTACAGAGTCATCCTCCTCTTTTCCGCCGGAGAATTCCATAACCGTCTCCCGGCGCTGCTTGTCATTCCAGCAGTACCGTTGGTTTTTGCCTTTTTTTACCAGATAGAGTGGTGGTTGGGCAATGTAAATATGGTCATTCTCGATCAGAGGTCGCATATACCGGAAGAAGAACGTTAGGATCAGCGTTGAAATGTGGCTTCCATCTACATCCGCATCACACATGATGACGATTTTATGGTAGCGCAGTTTTTCGATGTTCAGGATCCGCAGACCTTCCTCGTTTTCGGAAATACTCACTCCCAGCGCGGTGAAAATATTTTTGATCTCCTCGTTTTCGTAAATTTTATGTTCAAGGGCTTTTTCCACATTCAAAATCTTACCTCGAAGGGGTAGAATCGCTTGAATATGGCGGTTCCGACCTTGTTTGGCAGTTCCGCCTGCCGAATCCCCTTCCACGAGAAACACCTCACTCTCCCCTGGATTTCTGCTCGAGCAATCCGCGAGTTTACCGGGCAATCCACTGCCGGTTAAGGCGCCTTTGCGCTGAACCATTTCCCGTGCCTTGCGGGCGGCATTTCGGGCAGTTGCAGCCAATACTACCTTTTCAATAATTCGCCGAGATTGGTTGGGATTTTCCTCCAAAAATACTTTCAAGGCATCCCCAACACAGCGGGAAACGATTCCAGTAACCTCGGAATTTCCGAGTTCGCCTTTTGTTTGACCTTTAAATTGAGGCTCTGGTACTTTAACCGATACGATAGCTGTGAGACCCTCCATAAAGTCTTCTCCAGAGATTGGGAAAGTAATTTTTTTGAAAAACCCTCCATCTTCCCCATATTTTTTGAACTCACGGGTGATCGCTCGACGGAAACCACTGACGTGGGTTCCTCCCTCGCGGGTGCTAATATTGTTCACATAGGAAAGAATATTTTCTGAATAAGACGTGTTATAGGTCAAAGCGACTTCCACATCTACATTCTCTTCATTGGCGGTAATGTAAATTGGCTTTTCGATCAACCGTTGTTTGGCCTCATCAATCCAAAGAACAAACTCTTGTAGACCGCCTTCGGAGAAGAAGGTTTCTGATTTAAAACCACCCTCCTCTTTCTCCCGCTCGTCGGTAAGCGTGAGCGTAAGTCCTTTGTTCAAAAAGGCCAATTCGCGCAAGCGATGCGCCAAGATATCGTACTTGTACTCCGTGGCCTCAAAAATGCTGCTATCGGGAGTAAAGTGCACATTGGTTCCTCGGTGAGTAGTGGTCCCGATTTCTCGGGCATCGTACTGGGGTTTACCAATTTTAAACTCCTGTTCTACGATTTTTCCATCT
>CANHDG010000171.1 GCA_947459365.1 Saprospirales bacterium | reverse complement strand
GCCCCAGGCCCCGCACCAAACAGGCAAGGGGCGTAGCCCTGTTATCTAGAAAACCCAAGGCGTTGCAATAATCAATAGGGGCAAAGCCTAGTGCGTTTAACGACTTTGGGCAATTGATTTCCTTAACTTATCGGCGGTAGGTGCTCGCCTACGGCCGAGCACCAAACAGAATGGGCATAGCCGTGCGATCTCCATAACAGCGATTGTACAGATTAGAGCCAACAAATGGAAGTTCTCGAAATTGGCCCAAAGGGCGGTTTTCATCGGTGCGCGAAATCTTCCCAACTTAAATAGGGGATATAAAAAATTTTCAGGTGAACGGTGGCAGGCTTTGCCTGTTTAAGGCCTTGAATATTTCTCGGCTAGCAGCATTGAGAAGAAATACTTCCTGTTACTGAATCGCGTATCTTAGCGTCTAAAACAACGCTATTTATGCTTTCTAAACTGAGTTATTGGTTGCTCTTTCGCGTATTGGCTTGGCGGGTGACAGGGAGGTACCCGTATGAGGTTCCTAAATTGGTGCTTATTGTTGCGCCACATACCTCCAATTGGGATTTCCCAATTGGGGTTTTAGTGCGATCGGCTTTGAACATAAATGCCTGGTTTGTGGGCAAACACACGCTCTTTGTAGGCCCTTTGGGCCCGCTGATGCGTTGGTTGCGGGGAATGCCCGTAGATCGACGGAAGCGTGGGAACTTCGTTGATTCCGCTGCGGCCCTTTTTGAACAAAATGAGTACCTGCACTTAGTGATTGCCCCGGAGGGTACACGTAAGAAAGTTGATCGGTTTAAAACCGGGTTTTACCACATTGCTCGGAAAGCAGGTGTTCCTATTTTGTTATGCGCTTTTGACTGGGAAAATAAGATCATTCACTTTGAGCCGCAATTATTTTATCCCGGTACCAACGAGGAGGAGGATATGGCTTTCTTGTGGAACTACTTTAAAAAGTACAAGGGCTACGCTCCAGAAAAAGGGGTGCTTTAATTGGGAACCGTTGGTTTAATCGAACTGACCTAACGGATTTTTTCTACCTATTGCTCTTACTAGAGGGTTTATGCTCGTTTTTTTCCATCATCCCCTGATGCTAGCAGGGAACACGAACTGAACCGCAGTTAAATGAAATTGGTTGCTTGGGTCAAAATAGGGTAAGAGGTTTTATTCTACAAGATTTTACCTTGTTCATTGAATCAAGTAAGTACGTCAGAGGCAGTAGGTTGGCTCTCAGGCGCGTTTCCCTACCTCACTGCTAACACTTATAGTCTAAATTGTTCGTTGGCGCTATTGGGCTTTTTATCTTGTTTTTTTGCTAATTGCCAACAAGCCTGCTATTGTTAAGAGCCCGTTCAGGAGGATCGTTAAGAAACCTACATCAAACCAGGGCTTGATTCCGGTTTCTATCGCCCAAGTTAGAATAGGAGCTGCTATGCAGATCATCGGTACCAAGCGATCTGTCAGCGCTCTTTGGGTGAACAATCCAAACATAAAGAGACCAAGTAAAGGGCCATAGGTATAGCCTGCTAGTTTGAAGATCAGCCCTAGGACGGCTCCGTTTTCGGAAAAATAGAGTAGGTGAATAATCAGGACAAACAGGGCTGAGAAGCCTAAGTGGACCAGGGTTCGTTGCCTTTTTTGTGTCTTTTCTACCTGCTCTAGGTAGGCCTGTTTTTCCCGTTCAGGCGCATAGGGATCTGGTGGACTGGCTTTTTCAAAATTCAAAAAATCAACGCAAAAAGAGGTCGTCAAGGCGGTCAAGGCACTGTCTGAACTGGCGTAGGTGCTAGCGATCAATCCCAATATGAAAAAGATGCCAACCGCTGCATCCAGGTGTTGGAACGCGATTTTGGGATACAGCTGATCGCTTTTTGCGGGAAGTTCCAGTCCAATGGAGTTGGCGTACATGTACAGTAATGCGCCCAGGATTAAGAAGGCTAGGTTGATCAATACCATATAGACACAGAAAACCAGCATGTTTTTTTGTGCCTCCTTGATGTTTTTGCAAGCCAGGTTTTTTTGCATCATATCCTGGTCTAGTCCGGTCATAACAGTCGCTACCAGTGCGCCACTTACAAATTGCTTTATGAAGTGATTAGGATCGGTGGCAAAGTTGTCAAAAAAGAACATTTGTCCATATTGGCTATTTGAGACGGCCCCCCAAATTGCTCCCAAGCCCTCTAATTCAAGTTCGTTGGAGATCGCAAAAACAGTCCATACCACTGCCACCAGGAAAAAAGTGGTCATGATGGTATCTGTCCAAATAATGGTTTTGAGGCCTCCTTGAAAGGTATACAAATAAATCAAGGCCAGCATCAGGACCACGGTGACACTAAATGGTACGTTAAGTGGACCAAAAACCAAGCTTTGTAAGACAATTGCGGCCAAAAACATGCGTGCTGCCGAACCGACTGTCCTGGAAAGGATAAAAAAGGCGGCACCTGTTTTATATGATCGATACCCAAAGCGCTCCTCCAGGTATCCATAGATAGAGGTAAGGTTCATGCGATAGTACAGCGGCATGAGGACAGTGGCGATAAAAAAATAGCCGACCAAATAGCCCAAGACAACCTGCATGTATCCAAAGCCTCGGTTGATGCCCGTTTCGAGGCCAACGGAGCCAGGTAGGGAAATAAAGGTGACTCCACTGATACTGGTTCCGATCATCGCATACGCAACCACATACCAAGGCACGTTTTTATTTGCTAAAAAGAAACCGCTGTTGTTATTGTCACGGCTGGTGTACCAGGCCACTCCAACCAGCATGGCGAAGTATAGGAATAGTAAGCCTAAAATTAGCAGGGGAGATAGGTGTTCTGTCATAATTGGACCAAGACCCTTTTGGGTCTTTTTCGTATTGGCAAAGGTAATTTTTTTGTTTTAACAATTTTTATGTTTTCTATTTAGAAAGAAAAGTATTACCTTTGTTCTGCGTCTTAACAATTTCGCTCATTTACAATGTTTGACCGTTTATTTAAAAGAAAGAACCGATCCAGCATTGATTCGACCAAAGGCAACGGTGGCCGTTCATCGCTCGCTGATCTGACGAAGAGTGTTGAGGTCCTAGACAAGCGTGCAATGAATAAGGTGGAGGGCGGTTATTCCGCCAACCGTACTTTTCAGGATTTGTACGATTGGACGTCTACTCCCGGGGGCAATGTCCCATCTTAATCTCTCAGTCTTACACTTATGTTACAGAGGCCGCTTTCCAGTTGGGGGAGCGGCCTTTGTTTGTTTTACGATGCTTTTATGTCAATGTGTGTTTTTGGGTTAATTGGGTATCCGCTGGGGCACTCGTTTTCCAAACGTTATTTTTCCGAAAAATTTGATCGGGAGGGCATTTTGGATGCCGTTTATGAACTGTTTCCATTAGCTTCTATATCCGAATTTCCCGGCTTGTTGGCGGGTCAGCCTGCGCTTCGTGGATTGAACGTAACCATCCCCTATAAGGAGTTGGTGTTGCCCTTTCTCGAAGAGCTTTCTCCCGAGGCCGAGGCGATCGGGGCGGTCAATTGCATACGAATCGATTCATCGGGAACGAAAAAGGGGTTTAATACCGACGTGATTGGGTTTAGGGAGTCGCTTCAATCCCATCCATTGGTCGTAGAGGCGGCCTTGGTTTTTGGGACGGGTGGCGCGGCGAAGGCGGTCTGCTTTGCTTTGCTGCAGTTGGGCATTCCATTTCAACAGGTCTCCAGAAACCCGGTTGGAGGGAGTCTTTCTTGGGAGGAATTGGGGGATTATTTAAAGAGGAATCAGCAGCGTCCGCTTTTGTTGGTCAACACGACGCCTTTGGGAATGTTTCCAGACACCGAAGGCTGTCCACCGGTGCCTTTTGAGTGGCTTGGGAGGCAACATTTTGTGTATGATTTAATATATAATCCGGAAGAGACCGTACTTTTGCGGCGTGCCAGACTGGCGGGTTGTACCGTCAAAAACGGTTTGGAGATGTTGTATCGGCAGGCGGAAGCGGCCTGGCAGATTTGGCAAGTTTAACCACCACTTTTCTCATGTCAGAAAATTTACCTGATTTTTCGAATACTGAAATTGCGTTTGCGCACCTATCGGATACAGAACTTAAGCGGACTGCCTGGCTATTTTCGATGATGAATCGGCCAGCTTTGGTGAAGGTTGGGTCGCACTTAGGCTTATGGGCAGTAGAGTGGAACCTGCCATTTGCGGAAAAGGCCATTCGAAGCACCATTTTTCCACAGTTTGTCGGAGGTTCTACTTTGCTGGATGCGCAAGGAAATATTGATCGTTTGGCACGTATCAACACTTTGACCATTTTGGATTACGGGGCGGAGGGGAAAGAGACCGATCAGGATTTTAACTTTACGATGAATGAAAGTATGCGGGCGATTGACTTTGCCGCTCGTTCGCAGGGAAAAATTCCAGTGGTGAGCACGAAGGTGACGGGAATTGCTCGATTTGCTTTGTTGGAACGGATTCAAAGTGCTTCTACGCTCACTACTGCAGAATTACACGAGTATAAAAATGTGTTAAAGCGGTTGGATGCTATTTGTTACCATGCAGCCCAGAAGGGAGTGTCGGTCTTTATTGATGCGGAGGAAAGCTGGATCCAGGACACTTTGGACCATTTGGTTTGGTTGATGATGAAACGTTACAACCGGGAGCGGGTGGTGGTGTATAATACCTACCAGATGTACCGGCACGACCGACTTCAGTTTTTGATGGAAAGTTATGACCGTGCCATTGCAAATGGATTTAAGCTGGGAGCTAAGTTGGTGCGCGGAGCCTACATGGAGAAGGAGCGGGCGAGGGCGAGAAAGATGGGTTATGAAAGTCCGATCAATCGTGACAAGAAGCAAACGGATGATTTGTACAACATGGCGCTTCGGTTCTGCGTAGACCATATTGAGCACATTGGACTTTGTAATGCCAGCCACAATGCGGATAGCACCTTGCTATTGACTGATTTGATGCAGCGTAAGGGATTGTCGAAAAATCATCCGCAAGTACTGTTTAGCCAGCTTTATGGTATGAGTGATAATATTACCTTTAACTTAGCGAGTGCGGGCTACCGAGTGGCCAAATATGTTCCTTATGGGCAGGTAAAAGATGTGATTCCATATTTAATTCGCCGCGCACAAGAAAATACCTCGGTGACAGGGGATGCGGGTAGGGAATATGCCTTGGTTCAGCAGGAAATTAAAAGGAGGCAGCTGTCGTAGACCGCCACCCCCTTTCTCATCCTTATACTTATTTTTGAGCGTCGTGCAGGGATAGCATGGGCACTTGCACCCGTCCGGCCATAGCGCGGGACACACTCCGGTAAAAGAGTTGGTGCAACAAAGAATGGTTGTGTGCCACCGCAATTAGACCACCGGCATTTGTTGATTCAATAAAATTATCCACGGCATTTGGAACGTCGTTGTCATGGATGTAGCGGAAATGGTGGTCGATGCCCTCTAGTTGGGAAGAGATGGCCTGTTCCAGATCGGGTTGTGGGTTTTCTCCTTCTTTCAGCACATGGAGTAATGTTAGTTTGGCCCCATGTGCTTGCAGTACCAGTTCAAGTGCTTTATGTGATTTTTTATCGGTCCGCATATTAAAATCGGTTGCCAGTACAAAGTCAGCTTTGGGGCCGAAGCTGGCACCTGCGGGAACGGTAAATACCTGTATTTTGGCTTGTGCAATTACTCCACCGGCGGTACTTCCCAACAAGATTCCTTTTAGACCGGTTGCACCCATCGTTCCCATTACGACCAATGCTGCGCCCATTTCGGAAGCGGTGTCTGCGATGACCCCTACTGGGAATCCGATGCTGCAGGCATAGTGCACTTTTACTTCTGGGTTGCCCAGATCGGCATTGATTTGGGAGGACCACTCCTTTAGGTCACGGTTGCGTTGGGTGACGTAGTCATCAATCCAGAACGCATCGTATAGGTTGTTATTGATGCCGTCATTGGGGAAAATTACGTGTAGGACGGTGATTTCTGCCTCTATTTTTTGGGCGAGGCCAAAGGCGTACTTCAGTGCACTGCCTGCGCAGTTAGAGAAGTCAGTGGGTACCAATATCTTTTTCATAACAGTATAAGGATGGTGAGTTAATCTTGTTCCCGGTAGTCGATTGGGTCAATATTGGTTTCGCTTGCTCGGTCACTGGCTTTGCCACGTGCCTCTTGTTGTTCGAGGGTAAGGTCGTCCGAAACGGTGGTTTCCAGCCAAACGGTGCCCGATTTGCGGAATACCTGCACGTGCAGGCCGTATTCTTCTTCAAACAAACGTTCGAGTTGCCAGACAGGGGTCTCTTGTTCCAAGTACAAGCCAGCGGTACCTTTTACCATTGGGGCTACTTCTGCCAAGGTCAGGTTTTCGTTGTCAATCATGAATTT
>CANHDG010000170.1 GCA_947459365.1 Saprospirales bacterium | reverse complement strand
ATTTCTGCTAAGCCTGTTGAGGAGTGAGCCCCATGTTTAAAACTATTTTCAACAAAAGGGAGCAGCAACAGTGGCGCGATTAAGGTGCCAGAATTATCCACTTCTTCTTGATAATGCACTTGAAGGCGATCACTGTACCGCAACTTCTCTAGTTCAATATAGTCTTTGATCACCAGCATTTCTCCTGCTATTTGAATACGAGGTTCTCTACATTCGTAGAGCATAAACCGCATAATTTTGGATAGCTTAAGAATTGCTTCCGGGGTTTTATCACTCTTTTTTCTGGCAAGCCCATACAAGTTATTCAATGTATTGAACAGAAAATGCGGGTTTGTTTGGGCTCTTAAAAAATTAAGCTCAGCACTCAATTTTTCACGCATTAATTCCTGTTCGTACTCCAAGTTGGAATAACGCAAGCGCACCATCTTGATTGCCATCGCAGCAGAAGCCGTAATAAAGAGGTCGAATACCGCTAAAGTTAGGTATATAGGATCAAAAATCGCTTCATTCTGTCCAGGATGAAACACAGGAAGGTAGATAAATACGTACACCAAACGGTACAAAACCGAGGTCAGAAGCAGGGCTATAATAGAAACCAGAATAAACTTGAAAACTTTACTTCGCTCTAAATAGGCAGGAATTACGTAATAGAACAAAATATACACGAGCACGATTTTCACCGGAACCATCACAATCTCGCTTGTGATCACTGCTCCATAATAATCGTACACACTCAATCCCTGAATCAAACACCCTAACGCTGCATTCAAGGGAACGTAGACAAGCCAAAAAAGGATGTGTAAACCAACTCTAAGCCAATTTATCCGTGCCATGCAATTTCTTTAAACTCAAATGGAATATGTAGTGTGTATAAACTTTTTTCTTTCAAGCGTATCTCTTTGATGGGCATCTCTACCCCATCTACCTCACACTTTTTGACAAATGTAGGAAAACCAATTAAATAGAGCTTCACTTTTCTGAATTCAGGTGTCCAATTCCCCTCTTTATTACACTTAAGTAGGTAGCTATTCGAATCTCCTTTCATCTCAAAACGGTAAATCGCCTGTTCGCCTGCTAGGTATTCCATGCCCTCACCTGCGTCTTCATATAGATAAGAAACTTCTTTCCCCAATTTATGGTAGCAGTACAACGTAAGCTCTTCCACTGGCTCGGCTGTATGTTGCCGAATCGGATAAGCAGGCATTACGGCCCCCTCCCGAACAAAGAAAGGAATTTGATCCTCCGTAACTGTTACAAAAACCTCCCCTTGATAAAGCTGGCCCGTCCAGAAATAATACCAGTTACCCTGCGGTAAATACACCATCTGCCGCCGAACACCTGAAGCAATTACCGGACTTATCCAAAGGTGATCTGCAAACAAAAAATCCCGATCTTGATCCAACAGCTTAGGATCTTGTTCATCTGCGAAGGCTGCAGATCGAAGCACGGGAATGCCCGCATCCCTCTGCCTCCAAAATGCTGTGTACATAACCGGCAAAAGACAATACCGTAGTTCAATCGCAGTCCTGGTAATAGCGGTCCACTTATCCCCATACGACCAGGGCTCCTGCCCAAACTCATACTCCTCGCCCTCGGGTTTTACTTCCGGCTCCAGGGGAGGCTCCTCGTTGTAAATGGCGTCTCCTGTCAGGTGGGTACCGATAGAATGCGTTCGCATTAGAGGATGAAAAACGGCTAATTGTAACCACCTTGCATATAACTCAGGGGTGGTTTCGCCCGTAAACCCACCGATATCCGTTCCACAAAATGAAAAACCGGAGATCGATAACCGCTGACACTGAAGGTTGGCGATTTGTAAGTGCTCCCAACTGGCACAATTATCACCGGTCCAAACAGCTGCATACCGTTGTCCCCCAGAGTAGGTAGCCCTGGTTAGCAAAAAAGGGCGTTTTTCAGGATGGATTTGCTCCATCCCTTCGTAGCTTGCCCTGTTCATCTGCATCCCGTAGATATTGTGCGCTTTTCTATGGCTGCAAGGATCTCCGTCATACTGATGCAACACCGTATCCGGAAGTGTTTTATGGTGTACATAAAACACAGCAGGCTCATTCATGTCGTTCCAAAAGCCGCTGATTCCAATGCGTTCATACATATCCCGATACCAGTTTCCCCACCAGGTCCGCACCTCTGGATTTGTGAAATCCGGAAAGGCGCAAAAGCCAGGCCAAACAGGCGCCTTGGCCACTTGACCATCAGCGGTTTTGACAAAGTATCCCTTTTCTAACCCTTCCCGGTATACCTCGTATTTTGAATCTTCTTTGATGCCTGGATCAATCATCGTTACTAAACGGAACCCCATTTCCTCTAGTTCCATTCGCATTTTCTTGGGATCGGGAAAATGGCGTTCATCCCAGGTAAAACAGCGGTATCCATCCATGTAATCAATGTCCAAATAAATCGCATCGCAGGGTATCTGCTGCCTCCTGAACAAGTTGGCCAAGGCCTTGACCTGTGCATCCGGGTAATAACTCCAACGACATTGATGGTATCCCAAAGCCCAATGAGGAGGCATAGCGTGCGTTCCAGTTAATTGAAGGTATTGATTCGCCACCTCCGTTAACCGCGGACCATAAATAAAGTAATAATTAAGTTCTCCTCCTTCTGCCCACAAATCATAAGTACCTCCCCCACTCTGCTCAAAATCAAAATGAGTCTTGTAGGTATTATCAAAAAATACTCCATGCGCCATACCTTGCTGGAGAACGTAGACAAATGGAATGGCGCGATAGAGGTGATCCGAACCTGTACCAAACGCGTACGAATCGGTACACCAATTGGACCAATTTCGACCCGCTAGATTGGCACCAAGCACTGCTTTATCCCCTAATCCGTAAAAATGTGTTTTTTTATGACAGGAACGGTTCAGCAACACTTTGTTCCACCCTTTCATAATAGTGCGCCGTGCCTGATAACCAGTTCCATCTTCGTAGATCAACCCATCATCCTGGTTGAAAACACGGATCTTCAAATTATTTTTTTGAACGACTAATTGCAATGTGTCGGTGCTCAAAGTGTACTCCTGCTCCGACTCACTTAACCGAACAGTGTGCCGCTCAGGTCTGAAAGATAGATCCAGGGCATAGGAAAAATCACGCTCCCAGGTGCCATCCGGGGAATAACGTAACCGTGCAATCGATTGCTTGGGAAATTGTACCCGAAGCGCAACCCCATTCTGGCATTGAAATTCGTAAGCCCCCGCCGTCCAACGAACAGATACAACTTCGTTGGGAATTCGGTCTTCGTACACATCTTCGTATCGAAAGCTGACATCCGTTTCCGAAAAAGGAATGATATCGGGAGGAGTTACCGAAACTACCTCTTCAATTGAACTGGGTGTGGATTCCACATTTTCTTCCATCCCGCAAAAATGAGCCTTTTTTGGGAAAAAATTGGACTGACCGGGTGGATTTGTAACGGAAAAATAATTCGGAAAGAAAGGTAGGCTAAAATAACTTTTAATCGATTTGACCCCTGCAAACGGGTTTTGAGTACAGGGATCTAATCACCCCAGCCCGGCTCGTCGTCCTCCTTCGGTTGGTTTCGATGAATGCCAAACTCAATCTCCTTTTGGCAGGAACCGCAAATCCCATATAAGTTAAGGGAATGGTGCGTGATTTGGAAATTAAGCAAATCCCCAATCATATCCTTGATCTGCTGCACCCTGGGATCACAAAACTCCACGACCTTGCTACAATTAGCACAAATTACATGGTCGTGCTGCTTATTCCCATACGATCTCTCAAATTGGGCTAAGTTTTTGCCAAATTGATGCTTTTTGACCAAATCACAAGAAACCAATAACTCCAAAGTGTTGTAAACGGTCGCTCGACTGACTCGGTAGTTGCAATTTTTCATGTGAATGTACAGGGCTTCCGCATCGAAATGATCCGATCGTTGATAGATCTCTTCCAAGATGGCGAAGCGCTCCGGGGTTTTTCGCTGACCTGAACTCTCAAGGTGTGCTGAAAAGATATTCAGCACCTCCTTGAGAATACTATCATTGTTGCGTTGAACAGGCATAACTAAGCGGGTAAAACTTCTTTTAATTCCGCTACAGAGATATCCAGGTGAGATGCATCGTAGACACACTCACCATCGACAATCAACAATACCTGTGGGGATTCGTGGTGTACCTGAAAATCTTCTGCGATTTTGAAAGAAAGCGTCCTGTAACTGATCAAGTCCAGGTAATAAGGCGCCATCTCCTCAGGTGAAAACGACCAGTCATCCTCCAATCGATGTTTAGCGATAGAACTGATGCTGCATCTTGTGCTATGCTTAAACACCAAACAAGGAATTTGCTTGGACTGTTCCATTAATTCAGCTATCTGCTCTTCTTTGGTTAAAGGTATCCAATTCATGATTGCTTACATTTCATTACCTGGACAGCCGTAACCGCGGTTACAAGCCTCCAAAAGAAACATTGCAATAAGAAAAGAGAATGCAAGAAATTTTTGCCAGTTCTTCATGAGAAAAGAGTTAAAACGATGAGTTTAAAAATGCCTTTCGGTTTTGATAACCATTTCCATACAAACGATTATTCTTTGAAAATGTTGTACAAGATCGGTAACCAAACAAAATTTTGTCACAAAGATAGCGGTTGAACTACCGAACCGCTAGTATATTGCTTATTAATTATTTTTAAAATGGAATAAATCCAGTTTTCTGCTTGTTTTTGACCAATGAAAACCAGATTTATTCCTTCAGCTAAAAAGGTTTCTAAAAAAGATCAGGCCTTTTTAAGAAACTCCGTTCGAAGAACCATTACTGAGCCTTCCACTTTTCCTTCAATTTCAGCTTCGTCCTTTGTCAAACGAATGTTCTTTACTTTTGTTCCCCGTTTAATCACGGTAGAGGAGCCGCGTACTTTAAGGTCCTTGATTACGGTGACTGAATCGCCTTCCATCAGCACATTTCCGTTACTGTCTTTTACTTCCATTGCAAAAAAGGTTTTAGTTAAATCCGGGTGTAAAGGTCCGATTTTTTACCCTTTTTTCCAATAATTACCTAATCGAACTACACATTCCACCAGTAAGTAAATTTAAGGACAAAGGCTCGGTTTTTGATCGCAAATTGCTCTGGAAGGTAATTATCCGTAAAAACAATATACAAATCAGATACTGGCGCATACCGCCACTGAAAGCGCGCATTAAAATTGATATTGTCCGTCTGTTGATTGTATTGAACAAAGGTCGTTAAATAAATTTTATTGGTAAATGTCAGGTCCAACCTAGGTCCAACCAACCAAAAATAAGCGTTTTTTAATTCAAAGGGTCCGTTTTTAGGGAACTTAATCTCGTTGTACTCGGCAGAAACAGCCAAACTGGCATACGGCTGTAATCGGTAGGAAATATTTCCCGCAACCCGAAGTCGAGTCCCAGAAGCAAAATACCCTCCATATCGGGTGGACCAACCATAATTGATCAACCGCTGAGGGCGCGATTCAAAAACCGTCCCAAAGGAATTCCAAATATGCTCAGAGCCCGCAGGAAGTTTGATCCCAGTCAAGTTGGTAGGATCGAAAGGAGCCAATAACTTCAAGTAGTTGTTTGCTTTCCAGAAAGTAAATACAGCTCGATTTCGAAAAGTAAAGTCATGGAAAATGGCTGTTTCGTTTTCCACTGAATTCCCGAATTGACTGGCAAAAATAAAATTAGAAAACCCAGGGCGATAACTCAGAATGGGACCCGCCTTGGGGAAAAAGTTGTACCCTCCGCTAACTGTGGTTTTGTGGTATCCACGCCTTGGGGTGAATCCAACTTCTGGATTGTAATTATCCCCTACATATTCTTGGGTTAAACTGTAGGAAAGCCTTCGGTTATTGTAACTAATTGAGGCTGCGCTGGCGAAGGCATCCGTCGGTTTTTCGGGATCTAGTGTATTAAAATGGAGGAATTTCCCTCTCCATACATCGTTTTTAGAGGCCAGGTTGTACTCAATGCCGACATTCCGATTAAATGGATCCCCTGCATTGATATGCTCTGCAGCATCAAAGCGGGTCCTTTGTTTGTTAATCATAAAAGCCGTTACATTCGACCTTGAAAAAACCCTTCGTTGCACCGCCAGTACTCCAAAATTTTGACCAGAGATCGTCCCCTGAGGTGTTTCAGTTTCACCTGTTTCCATGTTCATCAAACCAATCCTCCAGTCTTTGTTCAACTTCCCACTGAGACGAGTACCGGCATATATGGGGGCATTCAAGCCAATTCTTCTTGAAAAAAAAGGCCGAACGTTGGATAAACCGAGGTTATTGAATAAATCACTGTTCTCCAGAAAGAACTGCCTCCGCTCCGGGAAAAAAAGCTCGAAGCGATCCAGGTTCGTTTGCTGACGGTCAACCTCTACTTGAGAAAAATCGGGAT
>CANHDG010000169.1 GCA_947459365.1 Saprospirales bacterium | reverse complement strand
TATCAAACGGGCAGAACTAATTGGGAAATACCTAACCTCGAATGGTGTAGATCCCGTCCGACTGGTGCTGCGCAGCGCAGGCCCAAGTTTTCCTCTTGCGCGAAATATTATTAATGGGGAGAACAGCAGCCTTGGTCAGTCCCTCAACCGTCGAGTAGAGATCAAGCCGATTCATATTTCCGGAACGCTCCCTTTTGAATATCGGCTAAATCGGCCCGAAATCGCTGAGCAACTGCAGGCAGCCGGCACGACCCGTCTGGATGATCAAGATCAGGGACTGCTGTTTCGCGTGCAAATGGTGGTTGCCCGCCAAGTGATTACCTCCGATGTTTTGGGCTTGTTTTCCGATGTGGTGCTGGAAAGTGTGCCGGGTTCTGGCGAATACCACTACCTTACTGGCGCTGAGCGTCGTTTTGCCGGTGCGGTTGCCCTCCAAAAGGAGGTGGTTGCAGCCGGTTTTCAAAATGCTAACATTGTTGCTTATTTAAACGGTATTCAACTATCCAAGGCAGAAGCCATTGGATTGATGAAAAAATACCCCGATCTAGCCAGCTATATAAGAAGTTAATCTTGGTTTTATTTAAACGAAAAATACTAAATAATGGCCTTCGGGTCCTCGTACACGAAGACTATAGCACTCCCTTAGCGGCTATTAATGTTGCCTTTGATGTGGGCTCCCGTGACGAGCACCCGGAAAAAACCGGCTTCGCCCATCTGTTCGAACACCTCATGTTTGCAGGGAGCTTGCACGTAGAGGATTATGATGAGCCGCTGCAAAAAGCAGGGGGGGATAATAATGCCTATACTACTAATGACTACACGACGTTTTATGAGTCATTACCCGCCCAAAACATCGAAACTGCTCTCTGGCTGGAGAGCGACCGCATGCTTTCACTAAATGTGAATAAAAAGTCGCTCGAGGTGCAAAGAAAAGTAGTGGTAGAGGAATTTAAAGAAACCTGTCTGAGTGAACCGTATGGGGATGTCTGGCACCATTTGAGTGCCTTGATGTACGAAGTGCACCCGTATCGCTGGCCCGTCATTGGACTGGTTCCGGTACATATCGAAAAAGCCACCTTGGCCGATGTTCGCCAGTTTTACCAACAGTGGTACACGCCGCGGAATGCTGTATTGAGTATCTGTGGACCAGTGCCTGCGGAAGAAGCTTTTCTATTGGCCGAAAAGTGGTTTGGAGAAATTCCAGCAGGTCCGGAGTTGCCCGTTCGGGTGTATCCGAAGGAACCAGAGCAAACCGCCCATCGGCAGAAGGTTGTCCATGCCCCCAATGCTCCCGTTCCCGCTGTTTTCCTGGCCTTTAGGATGCCAGGCCGACTGGATCCTAATTTTTACCCGATCGATACCATTACGGATGTTTTGGCCGAGGGCCGCTCTTCCAGGCTTTATCAACGGCTTATGAAAGAGCAGCAGCTGTTTTCCCAAATAGATGCGTATGTGACGGCCACAACGGATCCGGGTATGCTGGTGATTGAAGGGCGGCCTTCTGAGGGGGTTTCCCCAGAAGCTGCACTGGCCGCTATTTGGAAGGAACTGGAGGACTTGAAAGCGGTGCCATTGGCCGCTCGGGAGCTGGAAAAAATAAAAAAACGTTTTGAAAGCTCCATCGTGTACTCCGAAGTGAGTATTATGAACAAAGCCCAAAACCTAGGTTTGTTCGAATTGCTTTGTGGTGCCGAGTATATGAACGAGGAAGTAGGGTTTTATTTGGCAATTACACCACAAGATGTCCAAAAGGCGGCTCAAACGTACCTCCGCCCCGAAAATGCAGTCAGCCTAATTTATCTGCCTGCCTGAGTCCTGCGGCGATACAATTGTATCCAAACGCCTCGTTTTTCCCATTGACGAACTAGGTCCCAATGGGCTTCTAGATGGGTGTATTCTGGCAAATCAATGTCATTGAAGACATTAGAAGCCAACACCCACTCGTTTTCGTCTAGGTTCAAGGAGGAGAAACGGCGTTGGTCACCATTCAACAGCAACATTTCCCCGGAGTTCAGGTTGGGAAAGGCGGAACCTACTTTCGAATAGTCGATCTCCAAACTATCGAGGTAGCGTAAAGCCTCTTCTCGAAGTGGGTGATAGGATCGTTGGGCGAGGGTAGCATCCCAATCCATGGAGATGCCTTTTGGGTAAATCCATAAATTGCCTGTTATCAAAACAAAGCCAATGCCGTATCCCAGCCATCGTTTGGTTTTTTCCAGCCAGTTTTGCTCTAGAATGGCACTCCAAACCGCCAAGTGAAAAGCCATAAATAGGGGTAAAAAGTAGCGATGTGCCGATAAATTTGCATAAATAAGGGCGGATGGACTTAAAAAAAGTACTAAACAGCCAACCAATAGCCACCACTCGGCCTTTCCAAGCCGCTTAGCGCGAAAAAATAAGAAGGCGACCAATCCCCATTCTGCAATTCGTCCGAAATCTACCCAGCGCCATCCTACAATCAGGATATTTCTCAAAAAACCACGCCCATCTACGCGTTCAAATGCAGCAGCCCAGGTCGAACCCTCAAAATGCCCAATCCAGCCCGTTGTTTCATAGTGCCAAATCAGGAAGCTAATCCCCAGGATTGCTCCCGGTAAAAAGGGGATCCAAGACCGCAGTAGCTCTTTTCGATCCGCTTGCCGGAAATAGAGCTCCAATGTTACCCATAAGCCCAAGGCTGCACAGGTCATCATTCCCCGCATGCTGGAGCTGCATAACAGAAGCGCTCCGACCACTACCCAGCTTCGTCTTGCTGCCTTCCAACCCCATACCACCGATAAAAATCCAGCCGCTACCAAAATATCCGGACTTACCAGGGCCGATTGACCCAACAAAACCGGATCGGCCCATAACAAAACCATCAATAACCACGCCCATTTTTCCTGGCCCACTGCTTTTGCAATCTGAAATGGCAAATAGACCAATAGCGCCAAAAAGGGTGCCATCGCCCAGTGACTCACCACCAACGATTTTCCAAAAATAGTCCAAAGCCCCCCTAGGTAATACCCTAACAGGGGCGGATGGCCGCTATCTATTTCAATCGGTAATGGCAGCCATCTCATTCCATTTTCGTAAAAAAAATGGGCATGCTTGGAAGCGAGTTGAACCGTATCCCAAAAAAACGGATCGCCCTGCACCCAAAGGAGAAAAACCAGGAGCGGAATTGCTCGTTGTAAAGGTCGACTATCGAATGTCAAATTAAGAACCCAGGGTAATTAATTGTTAATTGTTAATGGTTAATTTGAGGGATTTTTAATTTCAAAAAAAGTAGAATGAAGGGAAATTAGGATGAGTACGAGTATGAGTACAATCTGAGTGTGCGAAAGCACACAAAAGCAAAAAACGCTTGAAAACCAAGAAAACTATCGGAAATACGTCAGAAGAGAAAAAAGGGAAAAGAGCCCCAAACCGAAGGTTAATCCATTAACAATTAACCATTTACAATTAAAAAAGTGCCCGAGACAGGACTTGAACCTGCACAACCTTTAGGGTCAAGGGATTTTAAGTCCCTCGTGTCTACCATTTCACCACTCGGGCGTTTTTTGCGGCGGCAAAGATAAGGTCTTTGCTTGAATTATTTGCACGAAATTTATATTTGCTGCAATAATTCCTGAAATAAATCGACGTACTCACCAACATGGTACCCGTCGAGGAGTCCATGGTGGACATGGATGGAGACTGGTAGGTTTTTTTTACCCGCAGATTCCGTGATTTTACCAAACGTGATTTTAGGAACGCTGTCCGGAAAAGCAAAATGCCGAGCGTGCGACAGGGCTGTAAACGATAGCCAAGGTAGGGTGGAGTAGTGGATAATGTGGTCCCTGCCTCCCGCTAATTCCAATCCAGTAGACTGTCGTACGCGTGCTATTTCCGACTCTGCTCCTGTAATAAAATGTTCAAGTACCTCGGTGTACTCTATATATGAAAAACCAAAGGTGCCATTGGGTCGGTTGATCGTCGGGGAGGCATCAATCCGGTCATGGATGATCACTTGTTCCGACTGAATTCGGTAGCGAAAGGGCTCTAACTGGTTTGCCGCTTTCAAGGAACAATGGAGGTAGTAGAGGAAAAGGGAAAGCTGTCGTTCCTTGGCAAACTGGTAGGCCTGGGTACAATCTACGTTGACGGTGACGCCAAAAAAAGGTTCGGTCATTTGGCGAAAAAAGTCAAAGTGCTCCCGGCGTGGCCAGGTGGAGAGGTCGAGCGTTCGCATGCTACAGGAAATTCAAGAGTTCTAGCCGGTGTTCCAGTTGTCGAAACAAGGGGTGGTTGATTTGAATGTCTACTTTTTCATGTTCCCAGGTGGTATGAAAGGGGACATGAATGGCGTGCCCACCTAATTGCAGCACCGGGAGCACATCGGATTTGATGGAATTCCCGATCATCATAAATTCATCGGGCTGGATATCCAGGTGACGGAGGAGTTTCTGGTAGTCTTTCTCCTGTTTATCGGACATGATTTCGATGTGGTGGAAAAAACGGGCTAGTCCCGACTTTTCGAGTTTTCGCTCCTGGTCCAGTAGATCACCTTTGGTGGCGAGGACCAATCGGTACTTTGGCTGAAGGGCTATCAAAACCTCTTCAACACCCTCTAATAATTCGATGGGCATTTCCAGCATCTCTTTTCCGAGGTGGAGGAGTTGTTCAATACTGCGCGGGCCGATGCTGTACTGGCTCACTCGGAGGGCTGTTTCGATCATCGAAAGCATAAAGCCTTTGATTCCGTAACCATACAAAGCGAGGTTATTCATCTCGGTTTTGAAAAGCTCCTGTGCCATGGTATGGGGCGGCAGGAAATCGGACATCAGTTGACAGAATGCCTGCTCTGTCTGACTGAAGTAGGGTTCATTCACCCAGAGGGTATCATCTGCATCGAACGCAACAACTTTTATGGGCATCTCTTGTTTAAGGTTCTGGTAGTGTAGTGGCCTAGGAAGCCTTATTTATTTCCACAAAGGTAACGCTGTAGGCAGTTTTCGTAACTTGCTGTCGATCCTTTTTGGTACACCTTCATCCTTTTATTATTCGCACCCTATGCTCGGATTTCGTTTTTCAGCTTTAACAGATGATGCGAACTTGGATCCTTTTGATCGGTTGTTCAAAATCTTTCAGGAAGTATTGCTGCACACCGCAGGCGATGTTGGAGAGGCTTTGGCCTGGTTAAACGAGCTAGACCGGCAGTACCGGCTCACCTCGGAGGAGTATGGCATGGGCGATTTTCTTCGGGATTTGGAGGAGCGAGGGTACTTGCGGACCAACCGCGAGGGGGATGGTGGCTTGGGTCCTACTCGGAAAATGGAAATTAGCCTACGTCAAAAAAGCCTGGATGATATTTTTGGCGATTTAAAACGAGCCAAAAGCGGACAACATAAGACTGGTTTTGTGGGCAGAGGCGATGAGCTTACTTCTGATTTGAAGCCCTTTGAATTCGGAGATGCACTGGATAAGCTTTCCATGACCAACTCCTTGAAAAATGCGTATATCAATCACGGGATTGATGATTTCAAGCTAACGCAGGAAGATTTAGAGGTGCACGAGACGTATTCTCAGAGCCAAATGTCGTCCGTGTTGATGATTGATATATCGCACTCCATGATTCTTTATGGGGAGGACCGCATTACGCCGGCAAAAAAAGTGGCGATGGCTTTGGCAGAATTTATCCGGACGCGTTTTCCCAAAGATACCCTAGATATTTTGGTATTTGGTAACGATGCCTGGCCCATTGACCTAAAAGAAATTCCTTACCTAGAAGTTGGACCCTACCATACGAATACGGTAGCGGGATTAGAATTAGCCCTTGATTTGCTGCGCAAGCGCCGTAATCCCAACAAGCAGATCTTTATGATCACGGATGGGAAACCAACTTGCTTGAAAATTGGAAAAAATTATTACAAAAATTCCTTTGGGTTGGATCGAAAGATTGTGAACCGCTGCTTGAGCCTAGCCATGCGCTGCAAAAAGCTCGAAGTGCCCATCACGACATTTATGATCGCCCAGGACCCCTACTTGGTGCAGTTTGTTGAGGCCTTTACGGAGGCGAACCAAGGGAAAGCCTTTTATTCCTCGCTGGAGGGATTAGGTTCGTTTGTCTTGGAAAGCTATAAAAAGCGCAAGCGAAAGAAATAGAGGCGCCAGCGGCGCCACTTCCCGATTAATTGAGCTTATCCATATAGCTGGATGGGTCGGCCTTGAAGCTTTCTTTGCAGTGCTCAGAGCAAAATCCATATACTTTTCCCTCGTGGTGGCAGGTGTCGGTAAAGCTGGGAGCTACTTCCATACCGCAAACAGGGTCTTTAGTATTGTCGAATTGGATGCTAGAAGTTTCAGTAGCGGTTCCAGGGTCCTTTTTCGGGGCTTCGTTCGACTGGCATGCTGCGAAAAGCAGT
>CANHDG010000168.1 GCA_947459365.1 Saprospirales bacterium | reverse complement strand
TTCTGCAAAATTACTCCTGTTTGGGGAGCATATTTTGCTGCGGGGTGCGACTGCCTTTGCGGTTCCAGCACCTCTTTTCCGTGGCTATTGGAGTAAGGAAAAAGGTCCGGAAGAGGCGTTGGGTAAACTCCAGTTTCAAAAATCGATTGGCCATTTATCCGCTGAGTTGCCCATTGATTTACCTCGTGTGAAGGCTGATCAATTGGAAGGTTGGTATTTTGCCTCCAACATACCACAAGGCTACGGTTTGGGTAGTTCGGGTGCATTTTGTGCTGGTTTACTTCATCGATATGGTACCAAAACCTACTTAACAGATACGGAACTGAAGGCAGATCTCGCGCTTTTGGAATCTAGTTTTCATGGGAAAAGTTCAGGAATAGATCCGTTGACCAGTTATTTAAATAGTCCCCTACGAATTACCCACCAATCTGTGGAACGATTGCCTGAATCCTCTGCTTTTCCGCAGGGGGTGACGGTCTTTTTACTGGATACCCAACAACCGAGAACCACTGATTTATTGGTGAACTGGTTTCTAGCGAACAGCGCTGAGTCGGGTTTTGCACAGGAGTTGGAGCATACCTTACTACCAGTTCATGAGCAGATGATTGCCTCTTGGTTGGAGAGTGATCTAGAAAGGTTTATGGAACACCTAGCGTTTATTTCGGAGTGGCAGTGGCGTTTTCTTCCTCCAATGTTACCCTCCGGAAAATCCATACCGTTCTTATGGCAAGAAGCACTGGCCACTGCGCACACCCGGGTAAAAATCTGTGGGGCAGGAGGAGGAGGCTTTGTACTTGGTTTTACGGTTAACCAAGAATGGGTGCTTGAGCGAGCTAAGGAATTACAGGTACCTATTTTATTTCCCTTTGAGACCTGCTAAGTATGCCGAAGCTAACGTTTTACACCTTGCTGATTTTAGTTTTGGTGGGTGCTTTTTCGCCTTTTTTGGCAAATGATAAGCCCATTTGGTTTCGTTACCAAGGGAATCAATATTTTCCTGCTCTGAACGATTACCGTGGCGTGTTGGGTTCTATTCATTGGAAAAAGGTAAGCTGGTCTGATCTTCCTGAATCTGATCGAATTCTGCCTTTAATCCCGTTTTCAGGTTCCCAGACCACAATGGATGTAGCCTTGCCACCTGGAAGTAAGACCTCATTGGGTTGGCACTGGCTCGGGACCGATAAAGATGGGAGGGATGTATTAGCGGGGCTTATAGAAGGTACAACGGGTGCATTATTGGTTGGTGTACTTGCTATGCTGGTTGCATTGTTAATTGGTGGACTCCTAGGCGGAGTAGCAGGTTTCTACGGGGATGCTCAGCTTCGGATACCTGTATTGTCTATTTTCCCAATCAGTTTTATCCTACTTGGCTGGGTTTACCTGCTGACAATTTCACGTGCAGCGGACGCTTTTGGTAGTTTGGAAAAGGTGGGGCTGAGTGCAGCTGCGTTTGGACTGATTGGGCTTATTTGTTGGATATTTCGAAAGGGGAAAAGCCTTCCATTTCCCATTGACTTGTTGGTGATGCGGATAGCGGAGGTAGTTGAAACAGTTCCAAAGTTAATCTTTTTATTGGTAGTGAGTCAGTTACTGGAAGACCCCAGTACAAGTACGTTAGCGATTTTAATTGGGATTTTTTCATGGCCTGGAACGGCCAGGTTGTTGCGTGGGGAGCTCATAAAAATCCGGAATGCTCCCTATGTGGAGGCGGCCCAACAGCTAGGTTTAAGTGACTGGGTGGTTTTTACTCGGCATGCTTTGCCTGCTGCGTTGCGTCCTATTGCATTAATATTTGCTTTGGGTGCTGGTCAGGCGGTATTACTGGATGCTGCTTTAACCTTTTTGAACCTTGGCGGAAATTCAATGGGGCGGGTAAGCTGGGGGGTGTTGCTACAAAGTGCCCGGTATTCCATCGGTTTAGTGTGGGTTTGGCTGAGTCCGGGTTTGGTTTTGGTTCTACTTTCCAGTGTCCTTTATTATTGGAGTGAACGTTTAACCTTGAACAATTAGGAAAGAACGATGAACAAAACGCACAGAGTTTCGTTCTTTGATTTTGGAACCTTTTATTATTGTCTTTTTTCTGTAAAAAAATAGTTTATTAATAATCAATGCGGAGAGATCTACTGATCATAGCGGGCTTAGCGGTTGTTTTTTTCTTTCCATTCCTTGGGGGGGTACATTTATTTGATTGGGATGAAATCAATTTTGCGGAGAGTGCTCGAGAGATGATCATGACGGGTGATTATTTCCGACCACAGATTGATTTTGAGCCATTTTGGGAAAAGCCGCCTCTGTTTATCTGGATGCAGGCGGTTTCAATGCAGTTGTTTGGAGTCAGCGAGTATGCCGCCAGGTTCCCCAATGCGGTTGCTGGGTTGGTGACCTTATTAGTGGTCTATTCGATTGGCAAGAAACTGCATGATCGACAATTTGGCTGGATATGGGTAATGGCTTATTTGGGAAGTATTCTCCCACACTTGTATTTCCGCTCCGGCATAATTGATCCCTGGTTTAATTTATTTATATTTATTGGGATTTATGGCTTCATAAACTTTCGATGGCAGTTTTTTGAGCCCTCCAACCAGCAGCAGTGGTGGAATCGGTATCGTTTTTTGGTATTGGGAGGGTTGGCTCTTGGGATGGCGATCATGACCAAGGGGCCTACAGCCTATTTGATTGCCTTTTTGACCCTTTTTTCCTATTGGGCTATTCGAAAATTTAAAAGCAAGTGTTACTTGAACCACTTTTTGCTGTTTTCGGTAGCAGCGGCAGTGGTTTCGCTGGTTTGGTTTGGCTTTGAGATTGCATTACATGGACCCTGGTTTATTCAAGAATTTATCACCTATCAGCTTCGATTATTAACAACGGCTGATTCTGGTCATGGAGGATTTCCGGGATACCATGTGATTGTATTATTGTTAGGTTGTTTTCCTGCCTCTGTTTTTGCATTGCCTAATTTGTGGGGAGATAAGCAATCGGAGGATGAGGTAATGGAATCTGCTCCTTTGGATACCTGTAAGCGAAGTGATTTTGCTACCTGGATGCAACTTTTATTTTGGGTGGTGCTGATCTTGTTTTCTTTGGTAAAGACGAAGATTGTACACTACTCTTCGATGGCTTATTTTCCATTGACTTATTTAGCTGCTTTGACGATTTGGAGGGCAGTTCGATGGTCCATCAAACCGGCCATTACGGGCTATTTACTACCGACTCTCGGGGTGTTGATTGGATTAATTGCTGCGTCGGTTCCTTATTTGGGACAACACTTGGACCTGTTAAAACCTTTGTTTGCGCATGATACTTTTGCCCTTGAAAACTTGAAGGCGAACGTAGAATGGGAGTTATGGGAAGGTTGGCCGGGCATTTTATTGGCTATTGGCTCGGTGGCAGGATGGTGGTATTGGAAAAAAGGGGCTATTTGGGAGACTGCTCAAGTTGTTTTTTTCAGTGGGGCCGTTTTTGTGACCTTCACCTTACTATTTTACATTCGCAACATAGAAGGGATTTCCCAATCGGCAGCCATAGAATTTTACACTAGCAAAGCAACGGAAGACTGTTATGTTCGAACGGTAGGATTCAAGAGTTTTGCCCATTTGTTTTACACAAATAAACGTCCGGTAAATGGTGATGTGCACCAAGACGATTTAGAGCAACTAATCAACGAGCCTCAGACTAAGCCGGTCTACTTGGTTGCCAAGCTAAAAGACACCCTAAATCCCCCTGTGGTACCGGGCTTTAAAGAGCTTTATCGAAAAAATGGATTTGTGTTTTTAGAGAAGCAGCCGTAAGCTGTACCTTTAAGCCACAAACGATTGAAAGATGAAGAAAGATTCTAAGATTTATATTGCTGGTCACCGAGGAATGGTCGGTTCGGCCCTGGTAAGAAAATTGCATGCAGCAGGTTATACTAATTTGGTACTGAAGCCTTCCTCCGAATTGGACTTGAGAGAGCAAGCAGCCGTGCGGCGTTTTTTTGAACACGAAAAACCGGAGTACGTTTTTCTTGCGGCGGCAAAAGTGGGCGGAATTGTAGCAAATGACACCTACCGTGCTGAGTTTTTATACGATAATTTGATGATGGAGGCCAATGTGATTGACGCAGCTTATCGTGCAGGTGTCACAAAGTTGTTGTTTTTGGGATCCTCCTGCATTTATCCTAAATTGGCTCCACAACCGCTCCGGGAAGACGCCTTATTAACTGGTTTGTTAGAGCCTACGAATGAGCCGTATGCAATAGCAAAAATTGCTGGGATTAAACTATGTGATGCTTACCGAGCGCAGTACGGTTGTAATTTCATCTCGGTGATGCCAACTAATTTGTACGGTCCAAACGACAATTACCATCCTGAGAACAGCCACGTTTTGCCTGCGATGATCCGTAAATTTCATGAAGCAAAGGTCAGTGGACAAGAATCGGTTACGATTTGGGGTACTGGTACACCCAGAAGAGAGTTTTTACATTCCGATGATTTAGCAGATGCCTGCTTATTCTTAATGGAGCGTTACAATGAGCATGGTTTTGTAAATATAGGTGTGGGCACAGATATTTCCATTTTGGAATTAGCGCGATTGGTAGCAAAAATCACTGGTTTTTCGGGGTCAATTCAACATGACTTATCAAAGCCAGACGGTACCCCTAGGAAGTTGATGGACGTACGTAAACTCCAGTCCTTGGGTTGGACCGCAAGCATTTCATTGGAAGATGGGATACGAGAAGTATATGAGAACGCTTTTTTACCCTTTTTCCGCCAGCAGCAGATTGGCTAGTTTCCGAGTAGCGATGGCACGGTGACTAATTTCATTTTTTACTCCCTCCCCCAATTCAGCGAAACTGAGGTCATATCCTTCTGGAATAAAAACAGGGTCATATCCAAATCCGCCGCTTCCACGTTTTTCGGTGGCGATTTGTCCCTTGCAGATCCCTTCCAAAAGAATCTCTTGATCCCCCTTTACGAGCGCTATTACGGTTCTAAATTGGGCGGAACGGTCGCTTTTTCCTTCCAATTGTTGCAGTAATAAATCCATATTTGCTTGAGGGTCTTTTTGATCCCCGGCGTAACGCGCGGTGTGCACCCCAGGTTGACCACCCAGTGCAGTAACTTCTAGTCCGGTATCCTCTGAGAAACAGTCCACCCCATAATGTTCCTTCAAAAAGTGCGCTTTGATTAGGGCATTTCCCTCGAGGGTATCGGCCGTTTCGGGAATATCTACCTTGCAACCGATTTCTGCCATGGTCTTAACGGTAAATTGTTGATTCAATATTTGCTCTACTTCCTTCGCTTTGTGTGCGTTATTCGTTGCAAATACAAGTGTTAAAGTTTGAAGATTCATTAACAAAAACAAGGATTTTTTATAAAGTAAGTATAGTGTTAAGTACATTTGCGGATGAAAGCAGCTCTTTGCAAGTTAGTCTAATCAGTCATTGGATATTAATCAACAGGTTCGTGTGAATTATGAAAATAGACCGACGTTTTACCAGAATGAAGAAGCGTTCACTCCTAGTATTTGCTCAGCGTATTTTGAGGAATACAGTAGTTGATGGTCAGGCGGTATATCCAGCTTCTTTGGAGCAGGATTTGAGGGAGAACATTTCTTCTTTGTTGGAGCTTTACAATCTGGTCAACCCATTGCCTAAGAACCTGAAGCAGATGATAAAAGAGTCAGAGCGATCCGTATTAGATTGTTTACTGGCTTGTGCGGATCATTTGGAGCAGCACGAGTTAAGCAAATACGATATTACACGCACGGGCTTTGCGATCATCACTGCGAAGCGTGGGGGATCGAATGATCCAATTTGTTAATTTTTGATTAAGTCGAAACGGTATTCGACGAGTTCCAGCCTTGGATAGCCATCGGGACCTATATTTTTGAACACGACGTTTATTCCTATTGTTTCGGAAGAATCCTTTTCGGTGCTATCAAAGATCACCTCTAGTTTTCCTTTTCCACCGGGCTGGATGGGTCCTCTTGGAAACTCCACTTTGGTACACTCGCAGGCGTCCACGATTTCAATTTGCGCATCTTCCTTGGAAGTATTCGTAAATTCATAAAAGAACGTTCGTTTCTCCCCTTTGGGTACTTTTCCGAGGTCCAGCATCTTTTTATCCCAGGAAACAAAAAGAGCAGGTTTGGGTGTGTCGCTTGCTATTTTTTGGGTGCTTGTGCAAGCAGCTAAGCTTAAAAAGAGAGCTGAAGAAAGAGTGAACAGGTATTTCATAGATCTAAAGATGTATTAGAGTGATTGGCCTTTCAGGGCGTTGGCTATATTGGCGTCTAGAGCGCGATGGGCAAGAGGCGTTGTATAGGTATTGAGGGACTCAATGGCGGCATGGATTGCATCTTTGTCCTCCCCGTTTCGGGTTGTTTTTAGCTGTTCGAGCAAGGCCTTGGTTTGATTGGTTTCATCATCTGAGAGAATGGATGCATTTTGTTCCAGGAATTTTTCTCCACTTAGGATCAGGTTGTTCGCTTCGTTTCT
>CANHDG010000167.1 GCA_947459365.1 Saprospirales bacterium | reverse complement strand
GTAATTCTCAGCTATGACTCAAGCCAAACCGTATGATGCCGCTCAGGACTTCATGCCCATCAATGGCACCGATTATGTTGAACTCTATGTCAGCAACGCCAAACAAGCAGCCCACTACTACAAGTCTGCCTTCGGATTTCAATCGCTCGCTTATGCCGGCCTTGAAACCGGTTTAAAAGATCGGGAATCGTATGTAGTGATTCAAGATAAAATTCGATTGGTGCTTACTTCCCCTCTAAAAAGCGGTACCGATATCGGTCGACACATCGACCAACACGGGGATGGTGTCAAAGTGATTGCGCTTTGGGTAGACGACGCAGTTGCAGCTTATACAGCTGCTATGGAACGGGGAGCAACCAGCTACTTCGAACCCTACACCGAGTCCGACGAAAAGGGTAAAGTAGTCCGCTCAGGCATCTACACCTATGGAGAAGTAGTACACATCTTTGTAGAGCGTAAAGAATACAATGGGGTATTTCTACCAGGTTTCCGGGCATGGTCAACTCCAGATTACAATCCAGAACCCGTTGGCTTAATGTATGTTGACCATATGGTGGGTAATGTTGAACTCGGACAAATGAACCATTGGGTAGAATTTTACGAAAAAGTAATGGGATTCACTCAAATCCTATCCTTTGACGATAAAGATATTTCCACCGAGTATACCGCGTTGATGAGTAAGGTAATGAGCAATGGAAATGGCCGAATCAAATTCCCCATCAATGAGCCTGCCGCCGGTAAAAAGAAATCGCAAGTCGAAGAGTACCTGGATTTTTATGAAGGCGCTGGAGTACAACACATCGCAGTAGCAACTAGTAATATCCTCGAAACAGTAACTGCATTGCGCAGCCGGGGCGTAGAATTTTTACAAGTCCCTAGCTCTTACTACGATACCTTGTTGGAACGTGTTGGAACGATCGATGAAGATATTGAAGCACTTCGCCCGCTAGGAATCTTGGTAGATCGGGATGATGAAGGTTATTTGCTACAAATATTCACGCGCACCGTCCAGTCACGTCCAACCATGTTCTTTGAAATTATTCAAAGAAAGGGGGCTCGCTCCTTTGGAAAAGGCAACTTCAAAGCACTGTTCGAGGCGCTAGAACGTGAACAGGAGCTGCGCGGCACCCTCTAGTTCAACGAACTGGTTGATCATCACAGCCTGTTAAAATAGGGAAATAGCGATTTTTCAACGTTTCGAAAAGCGCTATTTTCTATTTTAATCATAAATCGCACATACCTTTGATTGTATTGCACAACACCCAACATGTTTCAACTAGGAGTTTAAACTTGGCAAACGTATTCGTTCGCTCTTCAAAAATGCTCACTATGACTGGATTTCAACGGCTGATCCTTCCCTTTCTGCTCCTTATGTCCTGCAATACCACCCAAGCACAGTTCCAACCTATTAAAAAAAACCTGGTTACGGGGACCTGGGAGTTTCGTCAAGCCCATACCGAAACCTGGAGAGAAGTTCAAATTCCATCAAGTGTCCATACAGCCTTGTTACATCGTAAATTAATTGAAGATCCTTACTACAGAGATAATGAGGTAAAAGTACAGTGGATCGAAAAAGAAGATTGGGAGTATCAAACTACCTTCGATTTAGATGAAACTACACTTCAGAAAAAACATATAGAATTAATTTTCCGTGGCATAGATACCTATGCCCACATCTACCTCAACGACAGCCTGATTGCAGAAACTGAAAATATGTTTCGAGAATGGAGAGTAGATGTCAAATACCTTCTCCGACCCACCGGTAATAAACTGCACATTTATTTCGAAAGCCCTTTAAATAAAACGAAATCAGACTGGGAATCCCTCGGATATCAACTGCCCGGAGGACAACGAGTCATGACCCGTAAAGCACAGTTTCATTATGGTTGGGACTGGGGGCCTCGTCTAGTAGGAGCTGGCATCCTAGCGCACCCGCAAATAGAAGCTTGGGATGACTTTATTCTGGAGGATGTCTATTTCACCACCATAGAACTTACCGAAGAAAAGGCAAGAGTGGTGGGCCGATTCCGCTACAGAAGTGATGAAACCTTTAAAGGCGATGTCATCGGCAGAAATGGAAAAACCAAGGTAGTCGAGGGGAGAACCTTCTATGCCGGCGTAAATGAAGACTCCATCTGGTTTGACATAAAAGATCCTAAACTATGGTGGTGCGTCGGAATGGGCGAACCTCACCTCTACGATTTTGGACTGGAAATAAAGAAAGGCGTACGATCAATTGAACGACAGGAGGCTAGGGTGGGCCTCCGTAAAATTGAACTGATTACCGAAGCGGATGAAAAAGGCAAAACCTTTTATTTCCGGCTAAATGGAAAACCCGTTTTTGCAAGAGGGGCCAATTATATCCCCCAAGATATGTTTCAGGATCGAGTAACGGGTGCACATTACCGCAAACTAATCGACGATGTACTGGCCTCTAATATGAATATGCTCCGTGTATGGGGAGGTGGCATTTACGAGGAAGAAACTTTTTACCAGCTCTGCGATGCAAAAGGCATACTTGTCTGGCAAGATTTCATGTATGCTTGCGCGATGTACCCTGGCGGGAAACACCTTAAAAATATGGCGGCAGAAGCCCTGTTCCAAATTCACCGTTTACGAAAACACCCCTGCATAGCGCTCTGGTGCGGTAACAATGAAAATGATGAGGCCTGGCACAACTGGGGTTGGCAAATGCAATTTACTCAAGCCCAACGTGATCAACTCTGGAGAGATTACAAAACCCTTTTTAGGGATATTTTAGGTACTTACGTCCTCAATGAAGCGGCAGGAGTACCTTATTGGGAAAGCTCCCCGAGCTTCGGAAGAGCCAATGCCAAATCCAACACCGAAGGGGATAGCCACTACTGGGGTGTCTGGCACGATGAGGAACCCTTCTCTGTTTTTAACAAAAAAGTACCACGCTTCATGAGTGAATTTGGCTTCCAGTCTTTCCCAGAATGGCGTACCATCACCTCCTTCACTGAAGCTGCCGACCGCGAACTTGAAAGCAAAGTGATGTTGCAGCATCAGAAACATCCTCGCGGGAACACCTTGATTGCTGAATATATGCGTCGAGACTATAATACCCCAAACACCTTCGAAGACTTCGTTTATGTGTCTCAATTACTCCAAGCAGAAGGAATGCGAACTGGATTGGAAGCACACCGTCGAAATAAACCTTACTGCATGGGCACACTCTACTGGCAACTCAATGATGTATGGCCTGTTGCATCCTGGTCTGGTCGCGATTATTTTAGCCGTTGGAAAGCCCTCCAATATTATGTAAAAGAAGCCTTTAGTCCAATTGCCGCACTGCCTATTCTTGAAAATGAAATCCTTAGCGTAGTGGGTGTTAATGACCTTGCTCAAGACACTTTGCTGAATATCCGAGTGAATGCCCTAAACTTCGAAGGAAAATCACTCAGCGATGTAACCCGGCAATCCGTACTCCTTCCAAACGATTCCAGCCGCACCATCTGGCAAGGAGATATCAGAACAATTCTAGGGAAAACCAAGCCGGAAAATGCCGTCATTGTGATCCAACTATTGGATACAAGTGGCCAGCAGCTGTATAGAAGATTGTTCTACCCCGCACCTCCCAAAAAATTACGGCTTTCTAAACCTGCCATTCAACTTCAGGTAGAACAAGTAAATAATGGCTACCTACTCCAGCTGCAATCTAAAACCTTGGCAAAAAACGTGCAAATTCAAACAGATGCCAATGGCACTCTCTCCGATAACTATTTTGACCTGCTACCTGACGAACCTAAAAAGGTACTGTTCAAGACCGATACCATCTTGGATAGCCCAACAGAAGCCTTTAAATTAAAAACGTTAGCTGAAACCTGGAAATAATTAGTAGCTAATCAAATTAGCAAGGCCGATAGCTACGCAAGCGAACGCTATCGGCCTTAATAGTAAAAAGCCCTGTACCTCACCTAACAGACCTACTTCTTCCGCTTGGGTTTAGTAAGTGCCTCCAACTTTTCCAGCTCATCCACAATCGCCTTCAGTTTGTCTGGACGATCATTATGCAACAAAAGGGTCTCCTGGTAATCCCCCTTGGGTATAGTCAGCAAATCGATTGATTTCCCAATGAGGGCCTCTATAGACTCCAAAAGAGGCTTTTCCTCCTGACTACAAAAGGATATCGCCCTACCTTTTTGAAGCCCGCGACCCGTTCTCCCCACCCGGTGTACATAGTTCTCAGGAACGTCCGGCAGATCATAATTGACCACTACATCCACATTGGGTATGTCAATGCCCCTTGCGCTCACATCCGTAGCAATTAAGACCCGAACGCTTCCCTCTCTGAACTGCTGCATCACCGCAAAGCGGTCTTTTTGTTCTTTATCACCGTGAATCGTTACACTCTCTACAGCCGCCCGCTCTAAGGCTTTCGCTACTCGCTCCGCTCGCACTTTCGTCCGAACAAACACCAACACCTTACTCTCAGGGTTTTCCTCAATCAGCCGCGCTAAGAAGAACCGTTTATCGTCCATTGCGATAAATGCAACCGAGTGATTAACATTTTTTGAAACGGGATCTTTTGGTGAGATTTGAATCCGAATAGCGGCCCCTTTTACCAGTGAATAGGCTATTTTTTTAATTTTCTCATTGATCGTTGCTGAAAAAAACAAGGTCTGCCGCTGCTTCGGCATTAACCGCACTACATCCTGAATATCCTTGATAAAGCCTAAGTCAAGCATGTGATCAGCCTCATCTAACACCAAGATTTGAACCTTGTCCAGTTTGATATATCCTTGGCTGGCCAAATCAAACATCCGACCGGGGGTCGTAACCAAGATATCAATCCCATTCTCCAAACGAGCAATTTGAGGGTCTTGTTCTACCCCTCCAAAAACACAAAAGGTCTTCACCTTCGTACCTCGGCTTAACCGTTCAAAGGTATCGGCAATTTGCTGCGCAAGCTCACGCGTGGGCTCCATCACGAGACACTTAATTCCTTCACTCCGACCGCTCCTTTTTTGTTCTTGAATTTTGTGAACAATAGGAATTGCAAAAGCCGCAGTCTTCCCGGTACCCGTCTGAGCAATAGCAAGCACATCTTCTCCTTTCAGAATGGGTGTAATGGACTTGAATTGGATGTCTGTGGGGCGCTTCAAACCCATTTCAGCCAAATTATCCTTAATCTCAGGGGTGATGCGATAATCGTCAAATTTCATATTCCCACAAAGATACAAAAAGGAACACGTGGTTCTAGCGCCCGCTTTTTAATAACCGAAAATCGACCGCACTAAAGCCCTTTACGTTAAAGTGTTCAATTAACAGCTCGTGACGGCCTTCTAGGCGCACCTTTAAACGATCTGTCTCCACCTCTCTTTGAACCCACCGATCTAAAATAAGATGCCCATCTAGGTACAACCGTACCCCGTCATCGGCCGTCAATGAAAATACATACTCCCCTGGCTCTTGTTGTATGGTGGCTTCACTGACTGTCACAAAACGCTCATCCGACATCTCTCGAAAAGGCTTCCCCCACCAGGCCAGCCACAACGGGCTAACTTGTTGGCTTCTAAACGGAGGATTCTTCTGAAGCACTCGGAGAGCATCGGGATACACCCTAGGGTCTGTTGTCTCCCCGTATGGGTAAAAGTCCACTGTCCAGTTAACTTGGGGTACAAAAAAATCAAAATAAAATAGATATGGCTTCCCCGGAGGGATTTTCTCTCCAAACTCAGTTGTAATGGTCTCAGGTCCGGTATACTCCAACTGTAACCAAACATCTGGCTGACCTGGAAGGAGCTCCAAGAGCAGCACTGATGGAACCACTCCATTTTGGGCAGAAATTGACTTTACCCCCTTCATCTCCTTCAATTTCCAGTCCCCACTTGGCCCCAACAAGGTGAGTGATAAATAAAAGCCAACTACCGTATCAAGCATTACATACGGACGCTTAAAATCATAAGGCCCCCATTCTCCCATCAAAATAAATTTTCGACCCCTTGGCAGATAGGACGGTAAGGCAGTAGACATACCCCCTTCCAAACTATCAGGCTCCTTTAGTTCCTCTACAGGCACCTCCAACGGTTGATAAGGATGCTCCGGTGCCCCCAAATGAGTCGTATTCAGGTTTTTTTGTCGATCAATATCCGGAATTTTCAACGCTCTTGAAAGCTGAGAAGGGGTACCGTAAAGATTATTTCGGATAAAAGTCAAACTATCATTCGGTTGACCAACCTGAAGCAGCTCCTCAAAGCCAAAAAATAAATTTTCACCATTAACCGACATGGACTGCGAGTTGCTAATGTTCAGTGGTTGGCGAACACCCAAAAAAACATTGCGATCAATTAGCCCATTCCGGCTACGACAGTCCCGCTTCTCGGCATAGCCCCAATTTGAAGGCCCCTGTTGATTCGCCCAAAATCGAATTCCCACACTATCCCCTTGAAATAAATTTTGTCGAACCACATTATCCTGACCATGTTCAATCGCAATGCCCGTTTGGCAGCCCGCAAGGTAATTGCCAGAGAAAACCGACTGGTAACTATACCCGCC
>CANHDG010000166.1 GCA_947459365.1 Saprospirales bacterium | reverse complement strand
GGGTAATCGATTGTTGAAATTAGTGGAGGAGCCTCCGGAGCAGACTCAGTTTATTTTTGTGGCGGAGGGTACGGAGGAGATATTACCCACTATTTTATCTAGGTGCCAGTTGGTAAAGGTGGATCGCCTAAGCGACTCGGAGATATCCGATGGGTTACAAGCTTGGCGTCAGATAGGATCCGAGCGGGCACGCCAGTTATCATTTTTAGCAGATGGTGATTTTCGGCAGGCGCTTTTTTTAGCGGACAATGCGGACAATGATGATTCTGCCTTTATGTTGGATTGGTTGCGGCGGTGTTGGCGGGGCTATGGTCCAGATTTAATGGAGTGGACCGACCAATTTGCCAAAATGGGGAGGGAAAATCAAAAGCAGTTTATTCAGTATTGCCTACATTTTTTAAGGGAGTTAAATTTGTTGGCCGCAACAGGCAGGGATAATCTTCGGCTGCCTGAAAATGAATTGAACACCGCTCGGAACATGGTGAAAGTGTTGACAGTGGAGAAGATTGCTCAACTTGCTGAGCTACTCAGTGAGAACGAGTACCATATTGAACGAAATGCTAATCCAAAAATATTATTTCTAGACAGTTCTATACGGCTGCATCAAATTATGAAGTTATGAGGCAACTTGCTTTTCTTTTTCTTTTTGCGTGTGCTGGTATTACCCATGCACAAACTTATTTTAAGCCGGTTCAACCGCAAGAGATGGCGCTTTCGGAGTCGGCAAGTGCACGGACATGGTTACCCGCTCAATTTAGTACTTGGGAGTTGGGGGAAGCGGCTCTTTCTGCTGCATTACAATCAGCTCCAATGGAATTTACGACGGAGGCTTATCGGAACAACTCGTCTATTTTGGAAGTGCCGTTACCAGATGGCAGCACGGAACCGTATGCTGTTTTTAGGGTAATGGCTTGCGAACAGGCGGTGTATGATCGTTTCCCTGAGATTCGAACTTTTGCGGGGTACTCTTTGAAGGATCCTACCAAGCTGATCCGTGGTAGTATGACTGTGCGGGGATTCCGAGCGATGGTATTGGGTAAAGACCGAACGCAGTTGTTTATCGAGCCGTATGTAGATGGGCAGACCCGCTACTACCTATCTTACCATGTGAATGATATTCCAAGCGGAGTAATTCATTTTTCAGAGGAGCGAGGTTTGGCAGAAAACGCAACCATTTATGAGCGTAGGCCGGTTGTTGCTGCTCCGACACCTACTCAAGATCGGGGAGTGGGCGAAGTGGTTCGCTTGAAAGTGTATCGTTATGCGGCATCTTGTACAGCGGAATTTGGAATTGATCACGGTGGCACACCGGAGACTGCCTTTGCTGCCATTGTGGAATATACCAACTTGGTGAGTGCTATTTTTGAAGTGGATGTCACGATGCGCTTACAGTTGGTAGCGGGTTGTGAGGCGATGGCTTTTGTGAATCCGGATACCGATCCATTTTCTGGATTTCAAACAGCTGCCTTAGCAAGCACCAATAATTTGGTAGTCAACGGCTATATTGGGGCTAACAACTACGATGTTGGGCACGTATATGCCCGTTCTTCTGGTGGATATGCCGGCGTTTCTCTTGGTTTGGGAGTGGCTTGTGTTCCTGGGAATAAGGCAGGTGGATGTACGGCGGGTCAGCAGGGGATTTATGGGCCGGTATTTGTCAACGTGTTGGGACAGGAATTGGGTCACCAATTTGCGGGTGGGCATACCTGGAACCGCTGTGGTGGTTCTCCCGCGTTAATTGATCAGCGGCACGGCGCAAGTGCGTTTGAGCCAGGGAGTGGTTCAACTATTTTGTCTTATGCTGGAGGTTGTGGCTCGGATAATATTCAATTTGGTTCTGACGATTATTTTCATGCAGGCTCTATTAAGGAGATGCGCGATTATTACACGATTTTTTTAGGTGGAACCTGCGGCTTTTTTACCAATACGGATAATCAATTGCCAGAGGTTGAGTTAGATTACGAAAATGACTTTTTTATACCGATTAGCACGCCATTTGAGTTGACTGGAACTGGAATAGACCCGGATGGTGATATTTTGACGTTTTGCTGGGAGCAAGTCAATATTGGTCCTGAAACACCTTTACAGACGCCTGTAGGTAGTTCTCCTCTCTTTAGAACCTATCCGCCTGTTACGTCCACTACGCGAACTTTTCCAAAGTGGAGTACCATTCTGAATAATAGTTTTGATGTGCGGGAGCAGCTTCCAACATACGATCGGGATTTGAACTTTCGTTTTTCGGCCCGTGATAACCGTCCTTCAAATGGTGGGGTAGACTGGAAGGATGTGGAGTTTCGTGCAACGGAGCAGGCGGGTCCATTTTTGGTGTTATCCCCTAATGCAGGTGGCACCACTTGGACAGCGGGTCAGTTTGTGACAGTACAGTGGGATGTTGCCAACACACAATTGGCACCGGTTAATTGCCAGCGGGTAAATATTCGATTAAGTACGGATGGAGGTCAAACTTGGCCTTATTACCTTGCTACAGGCGTTTCAAATGATGGCGAGCATAATATTCAGGTACCTAACTTGGCCACCAGCTCAGCTCGGATTCGGGTGGATGCGGCCGATAATATCTTTTTTGATGTGTCGGACAATAACTTTATAATTGCTCAACCAACACAACCTTCTTTCACGGCCGGCATGAGTGAGAATACAGCTGCAATCTGCTTGCCTGATCAGTTTTCATCTACTGTTTACACGGCATCTGTCCTAGGTTTTAACAATCCAGCCAACTTGGAAATTGTTCCCGGGAATTTGCCTGCTTCGGCTTCTGTCTCTTTAAGTGCAACTACCTTGGTTCCGGGTGCTCAGTCGGAGTTACTGGTTGATTTGAACGATGTTACCGAGGCTGGGACCTTTCAGTTCCAGCTTAGATTGACGGCTGAAAACGCGGATACGATATTTTTCACCGTGACGATCACGACCTATACCAATGATTTTTCTTCAATGGCTCTTCAATTGCCCTTGGATGGAAGCACGGATATGGTTCAGTCGCAGGTACTGCGCTGGGCGAAGGCGGATGATGCGGTTTCATATGACGTTCAGCTGGCGTCCAGCCCTTCTTTTGCTCCAGGTACCATTTTGGCATCCAAGACCAATACTGCGCTGGATACTTTTAAGATTCCGTTTTTATTAGAAAAAAACAAGGCGTATTTCTGGCGAATTCGTCCGAATAACATTTGTAGTCCGCATCCTTGGACAGAGCCTTTCTTTTTCTCAACACTGACAGAGAATTGCTCTACGTTTACGCCCACAGATTTGCCTAAAAATATTCCTGCGGGTAGCCCATCTACTGTGACCTCAAAAGTGGAGCTTTTTGCTCCTGCTACCATTACTGATATTAATATCAAGCAGTTAAAAGGTTTCCACTCCTTTTTTAGTGATTTGGAGGCAAAATTGATTTCTCCGTCAGGAACGGAGGTGTTATTGTTTAAAAATCGTTGCAATAACTACAATGGGGTGTATGATTTTGGAATGGATGACAGTGCCCCCAATGCATTTACTTGTCCACCGAATAATGCTGGAGGTAGTTTTGTTCGCCCTCAAAATCCTTTGTTACCTTTTGTCGGGCAACAGGCGCAGGGGCAGTGGACCCTATCGATTAGGGATCAGGTTGCAGGGTCCGGAGGAACTATTGACGCTTTGGAATTGGACATCTGCCAGTCGGTTGTTGTGAATCCGCCTTATTTAGTAAACAATAATATACTTAGCTTGGCTGCGGGCACTAATCAGCAGATCTTGTCTGATAAATTATTGGTGGAGGATATTGATAATACGCATAATGAGTTGGTATATACCCTAGTTACGAGCCCTGGGCAAGGCGAGTTAAAGGTGGAGGGTCAAGGAACTATCCAAACGGGAGGCCAGTTTACCCAGACGGATATTGACAACGGCAAGCTACGTTATTATAACTTTGGTGCAGGAAATGGAGCGGCTGACAAGTTTCGGTTTATTGTGAGTGATGGAGATGGGGGTTATTTAGGCACGCTTGTTTTTGTGATACAGTTATTGGTTGAGACGGAGAACCTGGCTGGCACAATGGATTTCCAGCTATTCCCTAACCCTGCAACGGATGCCATCTGGTTAGTCTTGGAGCAATATGAGGTTCAGGATCAGCTTGTTTCAGTCTTTAACAGTACTGGTCAATTGGTTCAGTCGGTACAGCTGCCAAAAGGAGAAAGTCGGGTAATGGTTTCAACGGCTACCTTACCGAGGGGCTTATACTTTGTTCAGTTATCATCAGGAGGACGAACCTTCAGTCGAAAAGTGGTTTTAAGATAGCATAGGTTAATTTTTGAAATACAAAAGGCATTACAGGGCTTACTCTGTGATGCCTCTTTGTATTTATAAGCGCAGTACCTAGCAGATCAGTTTTGAATAGATCAGGTCTTTCGGGGCACGGTTGCTGGGTGTTCGTTCACGGGGATAGCGTTTAGGTTGATGATCGTTTTTAATTCTTGGTTATCCTTAAGGTTTGATTCGGAATCCCTAAAGCAGTTACGGTCCATTTAATTAATATGGAGTTGGTCAAATTTTCTCCAAGACCTGCTTGGGTTAGCTTCTTGGCATATATAATTGTAGATGGGTGGAAAAATAAAAAGGCCGCCTCACAAAGTCAGATGTGAGGCGGCCTTTTGGTTCTATCATTTGCTGAATTGATTACTTATAGCGGGCCATAAAGTGATCGGCGCTTGGGATATGTCGGTGGTGGTGCATACCTACGACCGTCCCATTTTTGAGAATTACCAGCCCGGGGTTTGCGCGGATAATGGTTTTGAGTAATTTTTCATCTCCGCGGTAGAATGGGTAATCTGCTTCAATTTGCTCTTTTACTTCAAGGCCTTTTTCCCCATCAGCGATAGTGGTTACAGCATATACCTTCCACTTAGCGTCGGATGCAGCTTTAGCGATGGGGTTTACTTGGTTTTTAAACAAACTGAGGTAGTTGGGTTCTGGGACGAACACCTCTTTTTCGAGGTTTTTGGTCAGGATTTCTCCAACTGTACGGTTAATTTGGATAGAATCTGGTGTGACTTGTAAGGTGTCAGTTATCCAGAGGGTATCACGGACGGTATAGCTTTTTTTCTGCATTTCACCTTCTAAGTGGTAGGCAACGATCATCAGGCTATAACCCTCTTCATTAAGCAGCTCTTCGCCCACTTCATTATTTTCAGCATCTTCTATAGCAAAATCGCTCACTTTTGTTTCTGTAACAGGTATTTTCTGACCATCCCGTTCGATGAATGGGTCTGTTTTAATTTGGTCTTTTACCTTCCAACCCTGGTCTTTGGGGTAGGTTTTGTAGTAAGTAATTTTCTCTGGATCTGGTTCCATAAACGTTACTACCTCCCCGGTATTGGTATTTTCCAGTACCCATCCAATTACCTGGACATTACTTCTTGCTTCGGCTTCGGTTTCCTTCATTTCACGGATATTATTTCCTATTTTGAAAGGACGGAAGTCAACGACTGGTAGGTTGAGGTAGGTGTTTTGAATACAAAAAGCCAAGGTTGCGACGGTGGTAAGCCCAACAGCCCATCCATTCTTGGGAGTAAACAATTCATGCATCCACTTGGAGCGGAGCAGGAAAAGGATGGCTGGCACCATTAAAGCAACATCTTTGAAGAACGAGATTCTAGGATCCAATTTGATAAAGTCACCAAAGCAGCCGCAGTCTGTTACGCGCATTTGTGTTTTTACATAAGGACCCCATTTAGCGAAATCGAAAAAGTTCGCTTCGGAGGGGACAAATCCAGTGAGATAGGTAAATCCAGTGAGCAGCGTAAAGAACACAACAATTAGGAAAAACAACCAAGCGGTCAGTTTATTTTTCCAACCAAGCATTAGCATGGCACCAAGGACAATTTCGAGGGTCACCATAAAAATGGAGAAGCCGGTGCTTTGCTCGGAAAGCGCGGGGAACAATGGAGCGAGTCCATTCCAAAAGTTGTTAAGCCCAGCGAAGGTGCTTTCAAACTGAACAAAATAGTCTTCCATTTTGTAGGCAGTACCGATGGGGTCTACGGCCTTAACCAGTCCAGAGAACACAAACCAGACACCACAGAAGTACTGCAAAAAGCTCATAAAGAGGTTTTTGGCTTGGGTGCGGGTGAGGAAAGTCAATATAGCGCCAATGACGGCAAAGGAGATAAGCAGGTTGGGTAATGAAGTCATATCGTTATGCTTGCAATTTTATAAGCGCGAAAACAGCGTAGTTAATAATATCTCTGTAGTTAGCCTCAACGCCTTCGGAGACGAGGGTTGAGCCATTATTGTCCTCAATTTGCTTGATTCGGAGGATTTTTTGGAGAATCAAGTCGGTCATGGAGCCTACACGCATCCAGCGCCAAGCTTCTCCGTAGTCGTGGTTTTTATTTTGGAGTAGCCGAATATTTTCTGCTACTTGTTGGTCGTAAAGGGAGGAAACCTGTTCAGAGGGCATCTCTAGCGGGGCGTTTTCTGGAAGTTCCAATTGGATCAACGCTAAGATACTGTAGTTAATCAGGCCAACGAATTCGGACTGAACTGTATCACCGATTTTTTGG
>CANHDG010000165.1 GCA_947459365.1 Saprospirales bacterium | reverse complement strand
AGCTTCCAACTCAGCTTTTTCTTTTTTTGCCGTTTGGAAGTACATCATGCAGCCTTTTTGTTGAAGGTTAAAGTCTAGCTGACCCGTATTAGACCATTGTTCAAACAAGCGTTTGGACAGCAGCAGTAAATCGAGTAAAGGCCGAGTACTTTGGTCAACGTGCTTTTGGTTGCAATGTTGCATAAACCGGAGACCCCAGTCAATCAACTGTTTGTTGAAGGCGGGTCGAATATAGAACGGACTTTTGGAGTCAAACATCCACAATAGACCTTGCTCTATCATTCCCGGGGCGGCTAATGGAATAATATGTGAAGGAGAGAGGTACCCCATATTGCCGAAAGAGCAATTATCAGACAGGTCTGACTGCTCGAGAATAGTAACGTCCCATCCTTTTTCCCGCAGGTAATAGGCGGAGCTTAATCCGATGATACCGGCGCCGACAACGATTGCTTTTGGCATAGGATTAGAATGTGACGAGGACTTTTTCGGCCTCTAGCCAGGAGATGACCCCATTTTTTAGGATATAGACCTTTGTATACTGCATGTCGAACAACATTTGAGCGGCTTTACGGGAGAAGTACCCACTGTTGCAGTACAGGGCAATTGGCAGGGACCGATCGAGTGTATTGAATCGTTGCGCAAATGCGCCGCCAGTAGTGTCAAAGGGTAAGGATGTTGCCCGGTAAATGTGTCCGGCTTTAAAGTCTTGGGCTGATCGAAGATCAAACAATGGGATATTTTTGTTTTTCATGATCAGGCTTTCGAACGCTGCCCCGTCCATTTCAACCAAGGGGCCTGTGGTATCGATTGCGGTGGTTGAGGTTGTATCAATTGGTGCACTTGTTGGGGTAGCTGCATTGGATCCTGGATCATTTTTACATGCCGCGACAAAGGCGATGAGAGCGATAAAAGTTAAAATGCGCATAATTTTAGGTTGTATTTTGGGACAAAGGTAAGGAACCCTACTGAAGATTGGGTAGTTCTACTAACTTTGCCGCTTCAAGTAACTTAATTATGAAATTTGCAACGAAAGTAATACATGCAGGGATTGAGCCTGATCCTTCGACGGGAGCAATTATGACTCCTATTTTTCAGACCTCCACGTATGTGCAAGCTGCGCCGGGAGATCATAAAGGGTATGAGTATGCGAGGACGCAGAATCCTACGCGGACGGCTTTAGAACGAAATTTAGCTGCTCTAGAAAACGGAACGGACGCTATTTGTTTTAGCTCAGGTCTTGCTGCCCAGGATGCTGTAATTAAGTTGTTGCAGACCGGTGATGAGATCGTGTCTGTGAACGACCTATACGGAGGCTCGTATCGTCAGATGGTCCGGGTATATGGGCAGTGGGGTTTAAAAAGTAAGTTTAGTAACCTGTATGACGCGAACAACTTGGAGTCAGCGATTAGTTCTGCCACTAAACTGGTTTGGATAGAAACTCCTACCAATCCGATGTTAAACATTGTGGACATACAAGCGATTTGTGCGATTGCGAAGCGCCACGGTATTTTGACATGTGTGGATAACACTTTTGCTTCTCCTTATTTACAGAATCCGTTGGATTTAGGGGCGGATATTGTATTGCACTCTGCTACCAAGTATATTGGAGGGCATTCGGATGTGGTGCATGGTTGTTTAATTGTGAAGGATCCTGGATTAGCTGCTCGGCTTCGGTTTATACAAAATGCATCGGGTGCGGTGCCTGGGCCTCAGGATTGTTTTTTGATTTTGAGGGGAATAAAGACCCTACATCTCAGGGTGGAGCGTTCTTGTGAGAATGCAGAGCGGATTGCGTATTTTTTAAAATCACATCCGAAGGTGGCGAAGGTCTACTGGCCTGGGTTTGAGGAGCATCCAAATCATGAGGTAGCGAAGCGGCAGATGAAGTTGTTTGGTGCCATGGTATCATTTGATTTAGTGGAGAATACGGAAGCAAATGCTAGGACAATACTTAGCAGTACGCATTTGTTTTCGCTTGCGGAGTCCTTGGGCGGGGTTGAGTCATTGATTGGACATCCTGCAAGTATGACGCATGCGAGTATTCCCAAGGAGGATCGATTAAAAGTAGGTTTGACGGACTCCTTAATTCGATTAAGTGTTGGGGTAGAGGATGCGGATGATTTGATTAATGATCTGGAGCAGGCGCTTCAGCAGTAGTTGGAATTTTGGGATTGGGGATGATTGTTTACTTCGTTTAAAAGGTATAAACCCGTTCAAGATTGACTTGTTTTGAACGGGTTTCAAAAATGGTATCGAAGGAGCCTGGGCTCTTTCGATACCATTTTTTTTGTAGGGTTGGATGATCTACGAAATATTTCGTAGAAAAATTTTTATCTACGAAATATTTCGTAGATCTTTGTGTTGTTCAACTAAAAATCGATTGTTATGCAGAAACCGACGGAGTCTGAATTAACTATTTTACATCTTTTATGGAAGATGGGCCCGAGTACAGTACGGGAGATTAATGATGTATTAAATGAGGCGGATAGGGCTCAGCGGGTGACGGAGGTAGGGTATACCACTACCTTAAAGCTTATGCAGATTATGTTTGAAAAAGGCTTAGTAGACCGAGAAGAGGATGGGCGTACTCATCGATACCGTGCGCTTGCTGGGGAGCAAGACACAAAAAAGTTATTACTACAGAATTTTGTGGAGTCGGCTTTTAAGGGTTCTGCGATGGAGTTAGTGTTGCAAGCGTTAGGAAATCACAAAGCTAGTGAGGATGAACTTGAGCAAATCAAGGCTTTAATTGCTTCGATTGAAGAAGAACAATCAAAAAAGTAAGCAATGGAAATAACTATTTTTTCGGAACGTATAGAGTACGCGCTCGGTTGGGCGTTGGTACACAGTCTTTGGCAGATTACGGTGTTGGGTTTGTTGTTAACCATTGTACTTCGGTTGGTGATGACTCCGGAACATCGGTATAGGCTTGCGTACGGCACGCTCCTATTGAGCTTTATGGTAAGTCTTCTCACCTATAGTTGGTATTATTTGCGATTTGATCTAATTGATTCGGTGGCAGTTCAGGTTGGGGTTGAGTCGTTTTTTTATGATCCAGAGCCCTTCGTGGGGAATGAGCCCTTTACTTGGGTAGGCTGGTTGGAGTCTCAACAGCCGATAATTGTACAAATTTGGTTGATCGGTTTTACATTTTTGGCAATTCGATTAGCGGGAGGGCTCTGGTTTTTAAACAGGCTTCGGAGCAACTCAAATCCTATTTCATTCGATGGGTTGTCATTAGAGGCCTTGAGTGCTCGGTTAGGCATAGACAAGAAGGTAGAAGCTCTGTCATCATCTGAGATTAAATTGCCCATTACATTTGGTTGGATAAAGCCGGTGATTTTGCTACCCGCTGGGTATATCAATCAGCTAACAACAGTGGAGGTGGAAGCAATCTTACTTCATGAACTTTCTCATATCCGGAGGTATGACTGGGTCTTGAACTTATTACAGGCGGTGGTGGAGGCAGTCTTTTATTTTCATCCAATGCTTTGGTGGATTTCTTCCACGGTACGGATGGAACGAGAGCGGTGTTGTGATGAATTGGCAGTAGTGACGATGGACGGTGGTCGGATGCAATATGTGCGGGCCCTTTTGAAGGTGCAGCAATTGAGTCAGGAAACACCCGGATCTACGGATCCAGTATTAGCGATGGGAATGGGAGAAAGTAGGAAAAAAGGGCTGTTTCGTCGGAGGGCGTTTTTACTTGAACGTATTCAACATATTTTATTAAAAGTACCACAACAACAATCTATGATTATGGAAAGGATGATTATTCTTGGTCTTTTGGTGGCTTCTATTACTGCTTGGGGACTTCAGGCGGCTCCCAAGGTTCCAACTACTTTTTCTGCGGCAACTACAGCTTTTTTCTCGACAGTAGATCTGTCATTTTCTGAATTTGTTTCAGACACGATTCCGCCCAAGGAGCAAAACAGTATGGAGGATTCCATTTTGGTTGGGGATCGAAAGATAGAAGTAGAAATGAGCAATGGGCAGATTACGAAACTCATAGTGAATGATAAGGAGATTCCAGCAGCGGAGTACTACTTATATCCAGACGTGATTAATCGTGCTGGACCTAATGGGTATCGATTATTTGATGGACAGGGTAATGCTCTGATGGGACATCCTACGCAAATTGAGGTGGGGGATAGTAAAATGGTCTTGATTTGGAATGGGAAAGAAATCCCCTCCGAGATCAGTATGCGAAAGATGATTATTGAAAATGGATCTAAAGGGTCGGGGATGAAATTTATTTCTGATAGCCTTCAGGTCATCCGGATTGATGCAACAACACCTAATGCACCTTCTATGAGCTGGGAGGAAACGACGGAAGAAATTTCGGACGGAAAGATGATGAAAGTTTTTAGGATAAAGACAAATGGTTCCGAATTAGATCAAGCTCAAATCGAGCAGATGGTGATGGAGCGTATGGGAGAAGAGGATGGAATGGAGCATATGGGAGAAGAGGATGGAATGGAGCATTTGTTTTCTGGTACAGTTCCAAAGGAAGGGTTTTATTGGTTTGAAGACGATAAAGCTGCCTTTACAAGGATTATGTTGAAGGAGTTACGCCGTGATTTTTTGGTAACCGACGAGCATAACTATTCTGTGGAGCTTTCTCCAAAGCGGTTTAAAGTAAATGGCAAGAAGCAGCCAGATAACATGGTGCGTAAGTACCTTAAACTCTATGAAGATAGGATGGGTCGTCCAATGACAAATTCAACTTCCATAAAGTTGGAAGTGAAGATGTAGGCAGAAGCGGAGTTGATTTTGTAAGCGAGCGGGTCTTTCCAGAAAATAGGAGAGACCCGCTTGTATTTAGGGGAGACAGGAGGGTTTAATTACGTGCTACGGCGATGGTTGCAATGGATATTTTTACGCCAGGAACGGACAGCAGCAAGTTGCCACAGAATTCTAAAGTAGCACCGGTGGTGAGCACATCATCGACAAGGAGAATATGTTTTCCAGCGATATTCTTGGTCTGTTTTAGGATGAAAACCTGTCCTACATTTTGAAATCGTTCCATTCGATGTTTATTTGTTTGTGAAACGGTATCCTGTTGTCTGGCCAGTGTATTTCCGTAGACGGGGAGTTGAAGTGCATCAGCGAGTCCAAGTGCGAATGCCATAGTTTGGTTGTAGCCTCTTTTACGCTCCTTTTTAGGGTGAAGGGGAACAGGAACGATACAGTTAATGTCTTTAAAAAGGGGAGAGGAATAGAGTTGAGTGCCGAGGAGCCTGCCCAGTCGTTTGCCGATGTCTGGTTGATTTTTGTATTTGAGGTGGTGAAGGGCGAGTTGAACTGGACCTTTTTTATCGAAATAGTAAAGTGCAGCGGCCGACTCAATTGGTAGCCGTCCCCATAAGCGTTCTGAGATATCATTTTCTTTTGATTCGTGGAAGGTGGTCGGTTCGATTTTACTCCTACAGGAGAAGCAAAAACATTGGCGACTAGAGGAGGGCATTGCTGCATCGCAAGCAACACAGAGTTGTGGATAGAAGAGGTGGACGAGGGCGTTCCACCAAGAGGGAATTATAGGCATACGGGAGGAGTCAAATAAGCGGTAGGGGAAGGGTATGTCGGTAGGTTGGATATCAAAAACGCTGCACACAGGGTAGAGTGCCCTGCGTGCAGCGTGTAATCTTTATAGGTGAATAGGCCGATTGGCGGTGGCGGCCAAAGCTGCCTCCTTGAAGGCCTCGGCATAGGTTGGGTGTGCGTGGCTCATTCTAGCGGCATCTTCTGCGGAGGCGCGGAATTCCATTAGGGCAACGGCCTCTGCGATGAGGTCGGCTGTTCTGGCTCCTACCATGTGTACGCCTAGGATTTCGTCGGTTTCTTTGTGAGCGAGGATTTTCACCATTCCATCCAAGTCCATGCTCGCGCGCGCTCTGCCTAGGGCTTTGAACGGGAATTTCCCGACTTTATAAGGCGTTCCGGCCTCTTTTAATTGATCTTCGGTCGCACCAACTGCTGCAACTTCGGGCCAAGTGTAAACCACGCCCGGGATGAGGTTATAATTGATGTGTGGGTGTTGGCCGGCAATGGTTTCTGCGACAAAGACACCTTCTTCTTCAGCTTTGTGTGCAAGCATTGCTCCTCGTACGACATCACCAATAGCGTAAATGCCTGGTATGGCTGTTTCTAGGTGATCATTTACAGCGATTCGGCCTTTTTCATCGGCGCCAAGTCCTATATTTTCTAGTCCTAAGTTATCGGTGTAGGGACGTCGGCCGATTGCAACCAGGCAATAATCGACCTCCCAGTTTATTTTTTTACTTTCATCATCCCGGCTTTGGGCGGTGACGGATACTTTTTTTGCGGAAGGTTTCACCTCTGTTACGGCGTGGCGCAGGTGAAATTGCATACCGAGGTTTTTGAGGGATTTGGTAAGTTCACGGCTACAATCAACGTCCATGGTTGCAATAATTCGGTCCATGTATTCAACTACGTGTACTTCTGTTCCTAATCGGGCATAGACACTTCCCAACTCCAGACCGATGACTCCTCCACCGATGACAACCATACTTTTAGGTACGCTTTGGAGTT
>CANHDG010000164.1 GCA_947459365.1 Saprospirales bacterium | reverse complement strand
GATGGATCAGGACTTATTGCTGCGAACAGCCAGTGACCTGAAAGCCGTTCGTGCCGCCTTGGCAGTGCTTTCCAGGGCGCCAGAAGCAAAACAGGAACTCGCTGCGGCACAAGAACGGGTTCAGATGGCAGAGCGCTTGTACTTCGGGTATCAGCAACAGATTGCTCGGCGGCAGGCTGAAATTACGGATTTACAGCGCAGTATAGGAGTTGTTCGTTTTGATGAAAGCCTTGATACCAATTCTGCTCCCGGACGACTTAAGTCTGCTCTGAGTGATTTAAAAACAGCGTTGGAGCGATGGAAGCAAAAGTACCTATTGACGGCTCCTATTACAGGACGGGTCTCGCTGAGCAAGTTTTATGTTGCCAGGCAATATGTACGTGAAGGAGAGCATGTATTGACGGTTGTTCCACCGGCAGATTCTCGAATTATTGGTAGATCAATGGTTCCCACGCTTGGAAGTGGTAAAATTTTACCCCAACAACGGGTAGTGATCCGACTGGATAATTATCCCGCCTATGAATTTGGGACCTTAAGTGGGACGGTCCTTGGAAAATCTGCAGTTCCCAAGGACAATGCGTATTTGGTGACCATTGGATTGGACAGTATTGGGGGAACCACCACTAGTTTTAATAAGTCGATCGCCTTCCAGCAGCAATTACAAGGCGAAGCGGATATCATTACAGCCGAAAAACGATTTCTAGAACGAATTGTGGATCAGTTGTTTGCAGGTGCTCGCTAAATTATTTACAATTTTTTGGGTATCATTAACAGCCTGTTATATTGACAAGCATTTTCCTGCTGTTAACTTTGCGTCACGGAACAATCACCGAATTGGTTTTTATAAAATTTATTAACATCAATAATTATAGAACAATGAAAAAACTGATCTCTGCTTTCGCTTTGGTTCTTGCTTCAGTAGCCTTCGTAAACGCTCAAGCGGTTATGAACTTGGAAACCACCACAATTGATTACGGTAAAATTGATAAAGGCAGCGAGCGTGTTCGCAAATTCAAATTTACTAATACTGGAAATGAGCCTTTGATTATCAAATCTGCAAAAGGTTCTTGCGGTTGCACTGTTCCATCTTACCCAAAGGAGCCTATCATGCCTGGTGAAACTGGAACGATTGACGTAAACTATGATACCAATCGCGAAGGTATGTTTACCAAAACGGTAACAATCACTACCAACGAAGCAACGGATACTCATACTTTGACCATCAAAGGAGAAGTGAAGCCAGCTGCTGCTCAGGAGAGCGTTCCTGCAGGAAGCAATGGTCTTCAAAAGGGATAATCCCCTTTTCCATTCTTTGTATTAATTGATAAACCCGGCTCAGCCTCTTTCGGCTAAGCCGGGTTTTTTATCCTTATACCGTTTTTATCTTGTCACCACTCGAATCCCTACCGGAACACCCTGGGTGTACACAGCGTATCCAGCTGTATATCAAACGAGATGATTTGGTGCATCCTTCTATTCAGGGTAATAAATGGCGTAAATTGCGGCCCCTTCTGGAGTCGGTTTTAAGCACAGGAACCCCTGGTCTAGTTACATTTGGTGGCCCATTTTCCAACCACTTACAGGCGGTAGCTCAGGCAGGGCGTTTATACGGGATCAAAACAGTCGGTATTCTCCGAGGTGTATCCGCTAATCTTTCCAATCCTACCCTTTCAGAAGCATCCAAAGCCGGAATGCACCTATTCCCGATACCGAAAATCGAGTATGATGCGAAACTGGGAAGCGCAATTATTCGAGCGATAATAGCGCAGTACCCGGGCTATGGATTGCTGCCAGAGGGCGGAGCTACCTCAGAGGCGGTGGGTAGTTGTGCCACCATTAGCCACGAAGTGCTCCATCAACTCGGGCCCCTCTCCCATCAACCGCTCTTTATTGCGGTCCCAGCTGGTTCGGGTACCACCTCTGCAGGAATCTTGCAAGGGCTGCCTTTTCCACATTCAGTTCTGGTCTTCCCCGCAGCGCGATACGGACTTAGTGCTGCATCCATCCTAGCACATTCAGGCGTAAGTGGAGCTTCGGACCGGCTGCATTTTTTTTCAGAGTATACCTTAGGGAAATTTGCTGCGCCCGATCCAGCCCTACTTGATTTTACCTACTGGTTCGAACAGCATTACCAAGTGCAATTGGATCCAATTTATACCTCCCGAATGATGTTCGGCCTTTTTGACCTACTCCAAAAAGGCTTTTTCCCGGATGAATCGGTTATTGTGGCGGTTCATACAGGTGGATTGCAAGGTTGGAGAGGATATAATCTGACATAAAGGCTGCTCCCTAATTTATTTACTGACAATAGTGCAGTAGCTAGCCGTAGATTTTCAATTGGTTAAAAATTTGATAGAACTACATTACCTACTGATAAACTCACATTAAACAAATTAGTATGACCTACGATAATTTCACGATTAAAGCCCAAGAGGCCATTGTTCAGGCGCAGCAGCTCGCTGCTGGCTACGAGCAACAAGCAGTAGATACAGCGCACTTACTAAAAGGAATGTTGTCCTTACAGGATTCTGGAGTTGATTTTTTACTGAAAAAAACGGGTATTAGCTTGCCAACCCTGGAAGAAGCCCTTCAAAAACTGATCTGGGAGCTTCCCAAGGTCCAGGGCGCGGATAAACAGTACCTAACAAACGAAGCAAATAAGGCAATTTCAGCCGCCAAATCGCTGCTGAAAGAGTATGGAGATGAATTTATCTCCGTTGAGTTAATGCTGTTGGGTATTTCAAAAGGAAACGATAAAACAGCCCGAGTACTGCGGGAACAGGGCGCTACCTTCGAACTTCTCTCCGCAGCGGTGAAAGAGCTTAGAAAAGGGAGGAAAGTAACGGAACAAACTACTGAGCTGGTGTTCAATGCCTTACAAAAATACGCGATCAACCTGACAGAGCTGGCGGAGTCGGGTAAACTCGATCCAGTAATTGGGCGAGATGAGGAAATAAGACGAGTACTTCACATTCTTAGCCGCCGGAAAAAAAATAACCCAGTCATTATCGGCGATCCCGGAGTAGGTAAGACGGCAATTGTAGAGGGAATTGCTTGGCGAATTGTCAAGTCTGATGTACCTGAAAACCTACAAAGCAAAAAAATCTTCTCCCTGGATATGGCGTCTTTGATTGCTGGAGCAAAATATAAAGGGGAGTTTGAGGAGCGTTTGAAAGCCGTGGTTAAAGAAGTGACGGATGCTAATGAACAGGTGATCTTGTTTATTGATGAAATTCATACGTTGGTGGGGGCTGGCGGAGGCCAAGGGGCCATGGACGCCGCCAATATACTTAAACCAGCCTTGGCGCGCGGAGAGCTTCGTACTATTGGTGCTACCACCCTCGATGAATACCAGAAGTATTTTGAAAGCGATAAAGCATTGGAACGCCGTTTTCAGGCCGTTATGGTGGATGAACCCTCACTGGAAGACACCATCTCCATCCTTCGCGGATTGCGCGAAAAGTATGAAAACTACCACAAGGTTCAGATTCTGGATGAGGCAATTATCGCTTCAGCAGAGCTTAGCCATCGATATATCAGCGAACGCAAGTTGCCAGATAAGGCCATTGACCTGATTGACGAGGCTGCTGCGAAACTCCGATTGGAGCTGGATTCTGTACCGGAGGAAGTGGATAAGCTAGATCGGCAGTTGCGTCAGCTGGAGATTGAACGGGAAGCCATTAAACGGGAAAAAGACGAACGTAAATTGGCTCTATTGAACAAGGATATTTCCAATTTACAGGAACAATTGGATGGTTTGCGTGCACAATGGCAGAGTGAAAAAGAAATAGTGGAGGCGATTCAGAACTGTAAGCAAAAGATTGAAGGCCTCCAAATCCGGTATACGCGTGCTGAAAGAGAGGGGAATTATGAAGAGGCGTCCAGAATCAAATTTAGTGAAGTGCCGGCCCAAGAGGCCATGCTGCGTGCTGCAGAAGAAAAACTGGCCACCTTAGCCCCTGAAAACCGGATGACTACCCAAACGGTGACGTCCAATGATATCGCTGAAGTGGTCGCTCGCTGGACAGGAATTCCGGTTGGAAAAATGATTAAAAGTGAGAAAGAACGCCTGCTCAACCTCGAGGCTGAATTGCACAAAAGGGTGATTGGGCAGGATGCAGCAGTCGAATATGTGAGTGATGCCATTCGGCGCAACCGTGCCGGATTAAGCGACCCGGAAAAGCCAATTGGCTCCTTCATTTTCAGCGGCCCAACTGGCGTAGGAAAAACGGAGCTGGCGAAGGCTTTGGCAGATGTTCTTTTTGATGATGAACGTGCGGTAGTCCGAATTGATATGTCAGAGTACATGGAAAAACACACGGTCAGCCGGCTTGTCGGAGCTCCTCCAGGATATGTTGGTTACGATGAGGGAGGTCAGCTTACAGAAGCGATTCGCCGCAGGCCATATGCGGTAGTGCTCTTGGATGAGATCGAAAAGGCCCATCCAGACGTGTTCAATATTTTGTTGCAGGTGCTGGATGATGGTCGAATGACGGATAACAAAGGGCGCACAGCAAACTTTAAGAATACCATTATAATTATGACCTCCAATCTGGCCTCTGATCGGATTCAGGAAGTGTTTGAGTCCTATGAATCGGTTTCGCCTAAGCAACAACTTGCCATGATGGAAACGGCCAAGTCGGAAGTAATGGATGCTTTAAAAATGAATATGCGCCCAGAATTTTTAAATCGGATTGATGAGGTTGTGGTATTCCATCCACTTCAAAAGGGTCAGATTGCCAAGATTCTAACCATTTTAATGGAAGATATACGCGGGATGTTGAGTCGTCAAGATCTAAAAGTGGAAATGACACCAGCAGCGGCCCAATTATTGGCGGAGAAAGGATTCGATCCGGAATACGGTGCCCGTCCATTAAAAAGAGCACTTCAGCGGGAATTGGTGAATAACTTGTCTAAGTTCTTACTGGCTGGAAGCTATGAGCAGGGAGACACCATACTGATTGATGCTGATTCAGATCAATTGGCTTTTGGAAGAAAAGCGATTATTGAGGGGAAAGAAATTGTAACCCCTCGACTTCAGCTGGATTAATGCAAGGTAATTAACAAGGTTCTAAATGCGGGCTATTCCGAAAACAAGGAGTAGCCCGTTTTTTGTGCCACAGAGGACTGATGTCACGAAAGGAAAGGGGAGTTGGGAGAATTTGATGGAAATGGTGGATTGATGGAAATAAAGCGTCAACTTTTTCCTAATTTTGCGTCAAATTTTCATGTCCTAAACCAATATATAGCGTGCAACCAAAAGAGTTTTTGCGTAAGTTAGGCCTAAAGGCTAAAAATCCAGGCACCTGGACTGGTCAGGAGTCGCTGAGCGGCAGTGCTCGTTCTATTCAGAGCTTTTCTCCTGTTGATGGCCAGTTGATTGGGAGTGTAACCATTACCACATCCCAGCAATACGAGGAAGTAATTGGGCAAGCAGAAGCAGCCTTTAAAGTTTGGCGGGAAATTCCTGCTCCGAAACGGGGAGAGATTGTGCGCCAGTACGGAGAAGTACTTCGGCAGTACAAGGATCCGTTGGGACGTTTGGTGAGTTACGAGATGGGCAAGAGTTTGCAAGAAGGCTGGGGAGAAGTGCAGGAGATGATCGATATCTGTGATTTTGCGGTGGGGCTCTCCCGCCAGTTATATGGTTTGACGATGCATTCCGAACGACCAGGCCACCGGATGTATGAGCAATGGCATCCACTTGGTGTAGTAGGGATTATTTCTGCCTTCAATTTCCCGGTAGCCGTTTGGTCCTGGAATGCGTGCATCGCTTGGGTTTGTGGGGATGTTTGTGTATGGAAGGCCTCTGAGAAAGCACCGTTATGTGCAGTGGCCTGCCAGCTTTTATTTCAGAAAGTGTTAAAAGCAAATAACTTGCCAGAGGGCATCTCTTGTATTGTTAATGGAGATTACCGGGTAGGTGAGAGGATGACCAAGGATCGCCGGGTCCCCTTAATTAGTGCGACGGGTAGCACCCGGATGGGTAAAATTGTAGGTAAAACAGTAGCAGAACGGCTTGGAAGATCTTTGTTGGAGTTAGGAGGGAACAATGCAATCATTATCACTCCATCTGCTGATTTGAAAATTGTACTCACCGGAGCAGTATTTGGCGCAGTGGGTACTGCAGGGCAGCGTTGCACCTCAACGCGTCGATTGATTATTCATTCCAGCATTTACAATGAGGTTAAAAATGCGTTAGCAGGGGCTTATAAACAGTTAAGAATTGGCAATCCTCTGGATCCTGAGATGCACGTAGGCCCATTGATCGATCAAGCAGCAGTTGATAACTACTTGAATGCCATCAAAGCCGTGAAGGCTTCCGGAGGAACTATGGTGGTTGAAGGGGGCGTTCTGGAAGGGCCAGGGTTTGAAAGTGGTTGCTATGTAAAGCCTTGTATTGCAGAAGCTCAAAATGATTGGGAAATCGTCCAGCATGAGACCTTTGCACCCATTTTGTACCTGCTGAAATACGATACGATCGAAGAAGCCATCGCACTTCAAAATGGGGTTCCACAAGGACTTTCCTCGGCAATTATGACCGCAAATCTG
>CANHDG010000163.1 GCA_947459365.1 Saprospirales bacterium | reverse complement strand
TTACCTCGAAAATAGGCGTTTACCGCTTACAACTTCAGGACATAATGGACAAGCTCCTAGTCCCATCGGGTACGACGGGATTTCTCTGATCGTTTCAATCGGTCCAGTTTTTCCCAATCTCTAAGCCGTGGGCGATCTCTTTTTTCAACAATATACCGGAACGAAATAGCTGCAGGTCTCCAGGCAAACGGAAAGGCAGTATCCCCTCCTAGGTGCAATTCTGGTTTAAAATCAGCACTGATATTCAAGCGTCCCACCGAAAGTTCTAAACCGGCAATTCCGGAAATTCCCCAGACTTGCTCTGCGAGCAAGTCACTTTTTCTTCTGTTAAAAGGCGTTTCAACATAGTAATGCGCGCCGGCGCCCAAGTAAACGTTCAGGTTTCTGCCAATGATTTTCCGGTGTTTCTCGAATAAAACAGTAGCGCCCAAGTTTTGGGAAAAAGTAGAAGTATGCACGATTCCCTCCAGGGTCCACTGCCGCTCAAGGTACTGCTGAACGGTAAAATCTACACCTTCTCCTAGTCGCACTCCAACTGCGGTTTGATAAGATTGTGCGAGTACAGAGTGGGCAGACACGGCTGCCATCAAAAAGCTCAGAAACCAAATTTTTCTCATTGCCTAAGTGCATTTGTATGGTTAAACGTCTTTGTTTTTTGCAGGAAAATCACCTTGCTTAACAGCGCATTTCTGGGAGGTCATCAAGCAGCGAAGTCAGGTAATCATTGATAAAACGGTGGTAAAGAGCTAGCTGGTTTATTCTACCTGGACCTTAAACATTATTTAACGAGTCCAAAGACAAACAACTCCTCCAAGGTTTCCTTCAATCCCGTTCGATCCGGAAAGGCATGGATTAGCTGTTGGATAAGCTGACGAACCATATTGCGTCGCCCCTGCTGCAACCAGATAGCCAAGGCGTCTCGGACAAAGACTGCACCGGGGCGACCGAAATAGGAATTTAGGTGTTCGACCAGCGGTGGAAGTGCCAAGGTAGCCAATTGGGCATCTGAGAGGCTTTTGGAATAAGCGAGCAACCGCTCCAGATCTGGATACTGTTGGTGCCACTCGTATAATCGCTCCCCTTGTGCGCTGTAGTCCAGCAACTGGCAGACACGAGCGTTGTTTTTATCTGCTTGGGCAGCCATCAGCAGCCGTTCTAGAACACCTCCCCAAGTCTCTCCTGCGAGTTCCTTGATTTGTTGCAGCAATTCAGGGCTACCGGAGGCGGTAAAATCAGGTTCCAATAAGACGATTTGCGCTGCGACATTTCCAGTTTTTTCGGCAATACTCATTCGAATCCTTCTAAACTCTGCGGTTTGACCTGCAGATAATCGTAGATGAATTAACGCTTCCGCTAATCGATCAGAAGCCTCTAAAAAGCCAGCATGGTACAACTCCAAAACCGCTTCTTGCGCTGAAAGGCCCTCTGATACAGTCGAAACAAGCCTATGGGCGAGTCGTTCTATTCCGGAAAAATCACCCTGTTGTGCAGCCACTAATAAGTGAAGCAAAGCCAGGGTAGCGGGGAAAGAGAGATCGTCAGCAGCCCAAACAGGAAGCTCCTTTTTCCGTTTAGGCTCCACCTTGATCCAGGAAGAAAATGGAACTAAAATGAATCGACGCAACTCTTTGGGAAGTGGATGCTCCTTCAGCAAAGCGAACAGCTCCTTCCAAATAGTCTCTTTGAGTGCCGGTGCGAACGTGGGCTGTGTCCGAACAAAATCGAACAAGGAGAATGCATTTTTGCAGCATTGTACCAGTTGACCTCTTACAGGCTCTTCTAAAACAGAAATCCAGGGTATTAAAGTCGTCAAAAATGCAGATGCAATTTTATAGCTGGTGGAGAAGTCATTTTCGTTCTTTGCCTCCTCCATCCGGACACTCAAAAAATTAACGGTTCGGACGAGGACTCGATGCTGAGCTGGCTTTAATGGAACCTTTTGTTTGGGCAAGAGCGCACTGAGTACTCCCAGAAAAGGGTTGGGCAATTCGTCTACCACATCCGCAAAACGTGTTTTAAGGGCGATACCAAAGTCGGGATTCTTGCGAGCGTAGTCTCGGATGAACTCCTTGAGGAGGGCGGGATCCACCCGATCCAGTACGGTGTTGAGCTGAATCTTGGCAAGGGCAGGTGGCTCTTGTTTTTTTTCTTCCGATTTCTTCCAATTTTCGATTGTTTTTTGTTGTAGAAAACGGCGGATTAGCAAGAGCGAAGCGATGATGTGCACACACATCCGTTTGCGGGGGCTGGTCCAACACTCGCAGGCGTAGGCACTGATTTTGGAAGGGGTTAAAATCACTTCCGTTTCATATTGAACCTCCTCCTCCTGCACCTTTGCAACCCAAAAATGGCGTTCTACCTCTTGCAGACCGCTCACACGACCCGAATAAACCCAATCAGACGCTTGCTCAACCAGTGCAGCGCTTTGGTATTTTTCAAAATCGGATAAGGATAACTTTGCCATAAGGGGTAAAAAATGTCAAATTTACGGTAATCCAATTATCTGTCCGCAAGTATCCAAAAATAATGATTAAAAAATTGGATTTTAGACCTGCATTCAGGACATTTGCCAACTAAAATTTTTAATAGTATTGCTACAACTTTTTATCATCAGGCATGCGAAATCCAGTTGGGACAATCCTGCTTTGCGCGATTTTCACCGACCGTTAAATGATCGCGGACTTTCGATTGCTCCGAGAATGTCCAAGCTCCTGCAGCAAATTGCGCCTTCACCGGATCTTCTCGTTAGTAGTCCTGCCCGTCGAGCGATCGACACGGCTGCTTTTTTTGCTGAAGCATATCAGGTCCCATTTCCGTCAATCGTTCAGGAGCCTGCTTTGTATGAAGCAAGTGCGATGGACTTGATGCGGGTTATTAGCCAACTGCCCGAAACCGCCCGGGTGGTTTTTTTGTTTGGACACAATCCAGGGTTGACCGAGTTCGTCAATCAGTTTACCAATCAACCATTCATTAACATCCCCACCTGCGGAGTTGTGCTGCTAGAAAGCACGGCCTTGAACTGGCGGGCTTTGTACGAGGAAAATACCAACGTAGAACAGTACTGGTTTCCAAAGACCAGCTTGCAATAAAGTACTTTTTTTTAATCATTCAGAAACAAACGCACAGCATTTGCTACTATGGGATTACGAATTCTACTTACTTACACTTCATTGCTCCTTACAATCTTTCATCAACAACCTATTCTTGCACAAACGCCTACGGAGGCGATTCCGCTGGAGCTACCGGGAAACAGAGCACGAATCCCGTTTGACCTTTCTGGACAACAGACCTTAATTGAGCTTCGAAATTTAGTTCCTGGAAATACTTACCAGATAATTGCCATTCCGGCAGAGCAGCATTCCGACCGACTGCAACTTAAGCTCAATAATAAATATGAGGAAGCAGCATCCGTGCTAATTTCCAATCCGGCCCGCCCACAATCGCGGCGCTGGCAAGCCACAGCCTCAACGGTTCTGTTGGTGGTTGAAAAGCCCATTAGCAGTACATTATCGAATGCAGCCTATTTGTCCGTTGCCTGTGAAAGTTGCCCGGCTGAATCCAATTGGATTGATAAGTTTATGGGTCAGGCAGATGCTGTTATTAGCACGACTGGTGGCATTTCGGCAAGTTCCCTGGTAACAAACACCTTAATTGGTGGTAACTGTTTTGATGTTGCCAATATTACCTCGTCTGGAGCTGCCAATTCTAGGGGTACCTTTAATAATGGTAGCACAAGTATTGGGATCAACACAGGTGTTGTCTTGTGTACAGGGAATGTAAATGTGATTCCAGGACCGAATACCTCTAGTAGTTCGAGTGGCAATACTGCTGGATTTAATGTGAACACTGCTGACGACCCAGATCTAGCCACTTTAACGGCGGGAAACCAATGGGATGTTTCCCGCATTGAATTCGATTTTACCCCTACGGCAGAAAATGTACAATTTGACTTTGTATTTGGATCAGAGGAATATTGCGAATATGTGGGTACTAACTTTAATGATGTTTTTGGATTCTTTATTTCTGGACCAGGCATTACGGGAAATCAGAATATCGCCTTATTACCTGGCTCTACGACCCCTGTTTCCATAAACAACGTTAACCATACCACCAACACCACTTACTACATCAACAACAATACCTTTAATGCTTGCGGAGGTTTGGGCGCTACAGCGCCGGGTGATATTGCCTTGGATGGTTATACCACGATCCTAACCGCCACAGCCGAATTAATTCCCTGCGAAACATACCACATCAAATTAGCGATTGCGGATGTTGCGGATGGGAGCTGGGCTTCTGCCGTCTTTTTAAAAGCCAACTCCTTTGAAGCGGGTGGCTCTGCCAAAGCACTTCCTATTTACCCTGCGGGTGCACAATTTGTCTATGAGGGCAACTGCGGTGGTGGTGGATTTATTCGTTTTGTACGAGGTAGCGGAGATATCAATGTCCCATTGGTAATCGACTATACGGTATCCCCAAATAGTACCGCCACGGTAGGTTTGGATTATGCTCCCCTCCCCAACCCAATCACCATTCCAGCAGGGCAGACCGAAATACTCATACCGGTAACCGTTTTCTCCGACTTAATAATTGAGGGAAATGAAAGCATTATATTGGTACTCGATCAAGCTTGTACTTGTACACAACAGGAGGTTGAGTTTATCATAGCCGAAGTGCCGCCCCTCGAAATTGAAATGGATGATATCACTATTTGCGGATCTGGAAATGCCACTTTGAGCCCCAACATTGTAAGCCCTGGGGTTCCCAATTATACTTACAACTGGAGCACGGGCGCAACTACCTCCAGCATATCGGTCAATACCCCTGGAACGACCACTTATACCGTTACTGTTACCGACAACTGTAATACAACTTCCACAGCGCAGGCGACGGTCAATCTAACCCCTGCACCAACCGCCACTCTAACTGGATCGGGTACATTGTGCGCAGGAACCACAGGAAGTTTTAACCTAACCATCACCTTTACCGGCACAGCCCCCTGGGAAGTGGAGTGGAATGGAAACACTGAAACATTTACCAGCTCCCCCGCTACGGTCACTGTAACGGATCCTGGCACTTACACCCTCACCTCCGTAAGTAGTAACGATTGTCCTGGCACAGTGAGCGGCTCAGCCGTAATTACAGAGGTGGAAGTAGATCTGAACCTAAACGGAACTGATCCCACTTGTAACGGCATTAGCAACGGGAGTATCACCTCCAGCGTTTCGGGAGGAACTGCCCCATACAACTACACTTGGTCACCAACTGGCACCGGTGCTAACCCAACCAATCTACCTGCGGGGACGTATAATGTGACCGTCACCAGCAGCCAGGGCTGTACGGATGAGGCAGAGATCACCCTGGAAGAACCGGATCCCCTAACAGTATCCGTGACGGCTCCAAATATTGATTGCAATAACCCAACCAGTCAGTCGGAAGTAACCGTGGAGGGAGGGACCCCAAATTACACCTTCAATTGGAGCAACGGTTCCAATTCCTCCAATCCAACTTTCAATGCGGGCGGCACCTACACCGTAACGGTCAGTGATAGTAAAAATTGCACCGCTACTGCCTCTGTCACGGTTGCTGCCAACCTCACTTTACCAGTTGCAGTTGCGAATGTCACCGGCCAGATCAATTGCCTAAATGAAGAAATCACCCTTAATGGAAACGGTTCTTCTGTCGGCCCACAGTTCACCTACGAATGGAGTGGACCTGGATTGGTGGCTGGTGAAACAACGCTGAACCCAACAGTAAATGCGGCTGGATCGTACACCTTAACGGTGACCAATACGGATAACGGCTGTACAAAAACAGTTTCGGTTAGTGTGGTTGAAAACACGACTCCTCCCAATGCTGTGATTGCGCCCCCTCAAAATATAGGATGTAACAGCCCAACAGTCTCCGTAAATGCTACCGGAAGTTCAAGTGGGGCGCCGTTCACCTTTGTTTGGAGTACAGTTGGCGGAAATTTCACAGGGGGAACCAATACCCTTACGCCTACCGTAAACCAAGAGGGAACATACACCATTTTAGTAACGAATACTCAGAATGGATGCACCAACGAAGCATCTGTCACCATCACCGGAAATACGATTCCTCCTGTTGCAGTCATCAATCCGCCCATTACCATCACTTGTGACGACCCGACGATTGAGATTGATGCCTCTGGTTCGTCCTCTGGAGGAGGTTTTACCTACAGCTGGTCAGGACCTCCCGGCGGAATCAACTCTGGAGGAAATTCGCTCAACCCCACCGTAGATGTAGGTGGAACATACGTTTTAACCATAACAGATAGCCAAAACGGTTGTACAACCACGGCGAGTGTCACGGTCAACCAAAACAACACCCCACCTGTGGCCGTTGCCAATTTCACAGGAACCATCACCTGTCAAACACCAACGATCAACATTAATGGTGCTGGATCTTCGACCGGACCCGTATTCACGTATGAATGGTCTACCAACAATGGCAATATTGTTTCTGGAGAAAACACCCTGTTCCCAACCGTAAACCAAGGTGGTACGTACACCCTAACGGTGACCAATACGGAAAATGGCTGTACCAAGACGGTCAGCGTCACGGTTCCGTCCAACAATGATGTACCCCTTGCCAACGCAGGAAACCCTGCGACCCTGACTTGTAC
>CANHDG010000162.1 GCA_947459365.1 Saprospirales bacterium | reverse complement strand
GTTCGAGGGAGCACGGCGGTACGGGTCTTGGATTATCAATCGTCAAGCACATTATTGAGGCGCACAAACAAACGATTAATGTGCGCAGCACGATTGGCCAGGGGTCTACCTTTGGTTTTACTTTAGAAAAAGCGTAGGTATCTTTTTCATAAAATAAGGCCTATCGTTGCTATCTTTCGCCCATGAAATGGACGATTTCTCTTTTGATGGCATCGGTTTGCATAGGTGTCTGGCCATTTTCGGAAGTTTGGACGCAGTCGCAGGCATCCGAATTATTGCGTCAATTGGAAAAGTCGCCGAGGGATACTCATCGGGTAAGTTTGTTGATCGATTATGCTTGGGAGATCATGGAAGATCAGCCCGAAGCAGCGGAAGCTCGTTTTTGGGAAGCTATTCAGGAGGGGAGCTCGATGGGCTTTCTGTTGGGGGAGGCGGCCGGTTGGAACGGATTGGGGGTATTGGAAGAGAGCATCCGATTGGATTATGAAAAGGCAAAAAAATACCATAAAAAGGCGCTTCAAATTCGGAGGACAACGGGAAATAACATCGCAATTGCCTCTTCGTTAAATAACCTAGCCTTGCTACAAGAAGACTTAGGTTACCGTGACAGTGCAATTGTGGCGTATCGGGAGGCGATTTTATTGCTTTCTGCGGTGCAAGCAGAAGGGCAATTAGCCAAAGCTCGATACAACCTGGCGGGCTTATACGAAGCCAATGGCAATTATAAAGAGGCGAAAGAACAGTTAATACCCGCTCAGTTGTATTTTGAACAGACAGGAGACGAGGAACGCCTGGCTTCTTCCTATAATTTATTAGGCCACATCAATTTTGAGTTAGAATTGTGGAAACAGGCCCTAGAGGCCTACGATCGGGCGAATATCCTTTATACCCGATTAAGCGATACCTCCGGAATGGCGGGTGCTCGACTCAATTTGGGAAATGCCTTGGATGATTACGGGAATAAGCTCCACAACCGAGACAGTATCCAATTGAGTATAGCGCAGTACGAATCTGCCTTGCAATTGTTTCAGCAAACAGGGGATTCCTTGGGAATTGCGCGCGTTTTGAACAGTTGGGCGACGACACACAAGCACTTAGGTCAATATGAGGAAGGACTGGAACGGGCGGCACAGGCCTTTGCTATAGTGGATAAGTACGGAGATAAGCGCGGTAAAATGGAGGTGATCAATACCCAGGGCGATTTGTATTACAGCGTAAAAAAGTACGCGCAGGCATTGGAGTTGACTCGGCAATACGAGGCAATTGCATTGGAGATCCAAGACGATAAGTTTATTCAAAAGGCCTTAAAAGACTATGCCAAACTGTACGAGGCCATGGGGGAGTTTGAGCTGGCGCTGAAATACCAGAAGGCATATAATGAAATGCGGTACCAGCGGTTGGATGAAACCCGTGCGCGGGAGCACAATATGTTGGATGGATTTTACACCGACATGACCCGAAAGGCGGCTTTGGACCAGACCCGAATCGAAGTACAAACGGCCAGGGCCACTCGAAACGCCCTTTTTGGAGGGGCTGCCGCTTTGGCATTACTAGTGGCATTGTTTTACAACCGCTCCAGGTTGAGGGCGAAGGCCAACCGGGATTTGGCAGCAAAAAATGAGTTAATTGAACGAGAGCGGGCACGGGCGGACGAGTTATTGATGAATATTTTGCCGGAATCAACGGCGGAGGAACTGAAGCGCAACAACAGTGTACGGCCTGTTCGGTATGAGTCAGCTACGGTATTGTTTACTGATTTTAAGGGGTTTACGAAGATAGCTGAGTTGGTTACTCCGGAGGAGTTGGTTCGGGAGTTAGATGAGTGCTTTCGGATGTTTGATGAGATTGTACAGCGGCATGGGTTGGAGAAGATCAAAACGATTGGGGACGCTTACATGTGTGCGGGGGGCTTGCCAGAGCCGAACACAACGCATGCTCTGGATGCGGTGCGGGCGGGGATTGAGATGGTACGGGGCTTACACCGGATGATGGAGCGGAAAGCGGCCGAGGGGAAACCGGTTTTTCAGATGCGGGTAGGGATTCATACGGGGCCAGTAGTGGCTGGAGTGGTGGGTAGCCATAAATTTGCTTACGACATTTGGGGAGATACCGTTAATACAGCTGCCCGGATGGAGCAGGGCTCCGAGCCTGGGAGGGTGAATATTTCGGAGGTGACCTATGCACTGGTAAAAGACACATTTCCATGTACATACCGGGGGGCGTTGGAGGCGAAGAACAAGGGGGCAATCGAGATGTATTTTGTTGAATTTGATTTGTAGTGGAGCGAGAGTCGGGGCTGTTTTTTCCCAACAAATATTTGAGGAAGTTGCTTTTGGAAGGCGAGCTAGGAGTTTTGGTTCAACGTTTGGATATTTCATCAAATAGTGAATAGAAAAAATTGGTTTTTTTGAATAATTTGAACCTTTTTTTTATATTTTGTGGGCACTTGCTTAGGTTATTTTTCTATATTTTCAGGGATGTTTGATTGTCACCAAATACTGGTTTAGAAATTGTTCGTGCTTTAATTTATTTGGAAAATGGCGGAGTTTTTTCCCCTGTTGCCGAGCTATTTAATCCTAAAATAACTTAGTGCAGATGGTTTAGCTGCAAACGAATTTTACGTTCTTAATTACATCTAACTAATTGATGCTATAATCCGCCCCTGGTTTTCAGTTGTTCTTTTTTTATTCCATTTAATCTAATACCAAGAGGAGTTTTTTAGAGTGGCTTTTTCTTTTTGATAAAAGAATTGGGTACTTGGAAAACCTAGGTCTACTGTTGTATTTAGCCAAAATATGAAATTATCTCTAATTACTGTTGCGTTCACCATTTCCGTTTTGTTTCAGACGCTTTGGGCGCAGTCCCAGGAGCAGCTGGCTTTTTTGGAACAAACCAGGCAATTACCCCTTGCGGTGGATAGTTTGTTTCCGGCTTGGGATCGTCAGCTGGGTCAGCTTCTGGCTGAGAACTCGGATTGGTCTGACAGCCTTGTAGTAAACATAATTCGATTGGCAGGTGATGATATTGATGCTGGCCATCCCGCTTTAGGGGTTCAGATGATGCGGAGTTTGGAGCAAAAAATGCAAGTAAGCAAAAAGGAGGACCAACATTTATTGTTGTACAGCAACCTGGTCAGCGGATATTGCGATTTATTGATGACGGATTCAATGGCCCATTACCTAGAACTAGCTGCTCATGAACTTCCCAAATCCAACTCCTCAACTTTCTATAAGATTTTCCTGACCCAATATCGCGGCAATTTGGCCATGTTGCGCAAGAATAATTTAGAGGCCTTGGAACTATATACCAAGGCGATGCTCATGGTTGAGGAAGCAAAAATGTGGGAGTTGGGTGGCGCGATTAAAGTTGGAATGATGGATCTCTATATACGGATTCAGCATTATCAACGCTGTATTGATTTAGGGGCTGCCGAGTTACGGAGGGCCGATGCAACGCTATCCGATTTGGATCGGTCCGGTTTTTATAATAATTTGGGAGTAGCCTATTCCAGGGTAGGTAAGTTGGACAGTGCGGCCCTATTGTACCGGGAGGCGGTGGTGTTGAGTCAACAGATGGGGCATAAGATCAATGAGGCCCGAGCGTACACCAACCTGGGCAACACTTTACTGAAGAAAAAGGAATACACAGCTGCTTTGGAGGCCATGAACACCGCTCTTAAAATTTGTGGGGAAAATGATTTAGAGGTGGGTATTTTCATCAATACGGTGAACAAGGCAGAGCTTTTGAGTAAGACGGGTGATTTTGCGGGGGCACTGGAGCTTTTCAAAAAAGCACAGCAAATGGCCAAGTTGTATTCAGATCCAGCCCTTTCCATGGACCTGGATCGGGTCGGTGCCCTGATTTATAGCGGAATGGGGGATTATAAAACCGCATTTCAATACCAATTGGCGTATCAGGAGGTAAAGGAAGAGGCGCATCAGAAACAGAATGAGTTATTGGTACTGGATTGGGAGGCGCGGGTAGAGCGCGAAAGGCAGGATCAGTACATTGAGGAGTTGAGTGAAGAGATTGAATACGCCCGGCGTCGGCAACAGTTTTTTTACGCTTTGGCACTGTTGGTGTTGGTATCGGTGTTTTTGGGCTACCGATTATTGGTCAACAAGCACCATAAAGATCGTTTACAGGCTAAATTAAACCGGGAAGAGAGCCAGAACCTGCGTTTACAGCTGGAGATAAAAGACAAGGAGATGGCGAGTCAGAGTATACACTTACAATCAATCAAAGCGTTTTCGGAAGGTATGACGGAGAAGTTGCGGCAGTTCAACCGGGGTTTGCCCTTGCGGCAGGAGGAAGAGCTCAGCAAGCTGATTTCGGAGTTTGAGCACCGTTTTCCGGAGGAGTTGTGGGAGGATTTCCAGATGCGCTTTGAAAAAGTGAATGATAGCTTTTACCACAAGCTGATGGAGCGCTGTCCGGACCTTTCACCGGTGGAGCTGAGGGTAGCTGCTTTGCTGCGGTTGAACCTTAGTTCGAAGGAGATTTCGGATATTACGAACCGCTCGGTGGGCACTATTTCAAACACCCGCAGTTCTTTGCGGAAGAAGTTACACCTGGAAGATGAGGCCAATTTAGTCGCCTACCTAATCTCCATTTAAGCCGTTTATTTATTGGATAGAATGCTCTGTTTTGAGCGGTAAAGGGGCCATCGTGAACTTTTCATGAGGGCCCTTTTGCTGTATTGTGAACTTTTCATGAGGTACTGTATGGGGCCAGTGAACATTTCGTGAAGCCCTTTGGAGAGCCCTGTGAGGTTATCGTGATGGCGCGCGTACGAAGGCTGGGTTGGAGGGTAAGTACTTTTGTGGATTGATCTGGGTAGCACTCCGCTTCTTGGATAATTCATTGTATTTACACTAATCTAGATAATCTCATGAAGAGTTGCTTACGGAATCAGGTAGCTTCGGTTTTTTCAAGTGTTTTTAATCGTACGATAGTAACCCTGTGTCTGGGGGTATTTTGGATAGGATCGGTTCAAGGGCAGACCAACACCAACAAATCGATTACGATTGTGGGCTCAGGAGGGGATGCTTCGGGAAGTAATAGTTGGTTTTTTGATACACCTACCCGAACCATTTTCACCAGTACCACTGGTGCTTCGGTGAATATTAATGCTTCAGACGTGGAGGCTTTTTTTGCCTCTGGCGAGGTAAAAATCGATGCTTCGTCGATCACGGTGAACTCTTCGCTTAACAATAGTACTGTAAATAACCTGGCGCTTATTGCTGGAGTGATTACCGTGTCCGGCAATCTCATTAGTTCCGGTGCTGGAGCAGGTATCCTGGTGAAATCGACGGGCCGGATTACCGTGTCTAGTGGAACCGGATCGAGTGACTACCGGAAAATTCAAACCAACAATGGCAATATTGTCCTTTGGAGTAATTCGGCGGGAAGCACTGCTGGCGGTATTGTGATTGGTGATTGGGTTACCCTGAATTCTGCGGATGGCCAATTAGCCCAAGCGAATGGGGGCGGCAAGATATGGCTGGCGGGTGGAAGCACTACTAATGGAGAAGGTTTGCCATCTGGCGCAGCGAATGGAGGTGGGAGTAACCTCAGTGGGGTTTCTTTTGGTACTTTTAGCTCGGGAGCTTCTACAACTAGCCTGTATTCTGGAGGCGGGGATATTTTTGTCAACGGGACCGCAGCTAATTCCATTCAGTTGGGAATTAGCTGGAACCGCACGGGAATTGCACATGCAGGCAATGGTAGAATTGACCTTAAGGGGGTGTCAACGCTTACAGGTGCATATGGCATAGAGTTAGGAGCATTTGGAGGCACAACCACCCTAACATCAGGTGGTGGAGATTCAAGCACCCCTGCTATTCAAATAGAAGCATCTTCGGAGCGTTCCTCTTCTTATAACGGCTTGCTAACCAACGGTGGAGCCCTGCAGGCTACGGGCACAGGAGGGATTTCAATCCTGGCCACCTTAAACGCGTCTAGCACTACTTCTTCCATTAACTTGGGTATGGATGTGCTGGCGGCTAGCGGCGATGTATTCATTCGCGCTCAAGGAGGCAGTGGCCTCCGATATTTTGGAACCATCGGGAAGAAAGCCGGAACGGAAGTAACTAGTAGTAACAGTTTGATCACGATACAAACCAATCAGCTAGTGGTTAATACTTCCATGCTGATTGATGCAACCGGTGAGCTGGTATTTGAACCAAACAGTAATAGTTTCAGCAGTGCGATCACCTGGCCTTATACTAATATGACGTTAGGAGGTGGCTTAACAGGCTTGCGCTTAGGTAAAAATACCAACACTGCCAATATCACCATTAATGCAGATCAGACCATTGCAGGTCCGATTACGGTTATCGGCGGGTCAGTTACTTTGAGTGCTAACCTTACTGCAACTACCAATTCTGATATCAATATTAAAGGAACAACCGGCTTCGCTTCCGGCCTTACACAACGAAGAGCCATCACTACTGCAGGCGGTAATATTTTGGTGGATGCCGACTCCGATGCAAACGGTAGTGGGGTCTTAGATATTGATTATTTGACCTTTAATCCAGGCTCCTGACTTTGACTATGCGTCTTAGCGGACAGGTTATAAACAAAACTATGTTCTTAACCCCGAAACATCAGGCGATTGCCTTGCTTTTTGATGAAAACTTTTGGAAAAATTTCCAGGGTGACGCATAGTC
>CANHDG010000161.1 GCA_947459365.1 Saprospirales bacterium | reverse complement strand
GTATCCTAAGAAGTTAGGATATATAAAGAGAAACGGTTAGCTAAGTCTAGCTAAAAAAACGTTGGTGCCTATAGCGATGGGGTCCCACCTCTTCCCATTCCGAACAGAGTCGTTAAGCCCATCTGCGCTGATGGTACTGGAGTTGATGCTCCGGGAGAGTAAGTCGGTGCCAACCCAATTAAACATAAAGCCCTTGCTGATTCGTCAGTGAGGGCTTTCGTGTTTTATCCCCCCCCACGATGGGGATAATTACTCCTTAATGGAGACGCCATATCTTCCGCGAATCATTGCTGTTCTGTATTACCCATACCAGGCTGTTTTTTTTCTTCCATCCGTATTCATTCGTCCTATCATCCTCCTCCTTTTTTTGATTCCAACTGCTTTCCCTTTTCTTTAACCCTCCTATGCGATAGAATCTTTGTACCTTTGCAGACAATTTGTAGCCCAACCAATCTACTATTTCATTAACTATGGCCTCTACAGTTTCCAAACCCTCCAAAAAAAACCAACAAAACGGGTCAGAAGCGTATCAACAAGAAGTTCTTCAAGACTTTCGAATTTGTTGTGAAAGCCGCGAAGCCAGTATCATCGCCCGTAAAGAAGTACTAAGTGGTAAAGCTAATTTCGGGATCATTGGCGATGGTAAAGAAGTCGCTCAAGTCGCTATGGCTAAAGCCTGGGAAAAAGGCGATTTCAGGTCGGGTTATTACCGCGACCAAACGTTGATGTTCGCTCTGGGACTGCTCTCACTGGAAGGCTTCTTTGCCCAACTATACGGGGATCCAGTACACGATGAGGTTTCCTCTGGACGGCAAATGAATTGTCATTTCGGTACTCGAATGATCGATGAACATGGAAATTTCCTTGACTTAAAAAACCGCTACAACGTATCCTCCGATATTTCTTCCACCGCTGGTCAAATGTCCCGCGGATTAGGTCTGGCTTTTGCCTCCAAAAAATTTAGAGAAATGCCTCATCTATGCGGTGAGCTCTCCAACCTGGGGAAGGAGGTTTGTTTCGTTACCATTGGCGATGCTTCCACTTCCGAAGGCCCTTTCTGGGAATCGATCAATGCCGCAGGTGTCCTACAAGTTCCCATGGTTGTCTCAGTCTGGGACGATGGATACGGTATATCCGTCCCTAAAAAGTACCAAACTACCAAGGAAAGTATTTCTGAAGTACTCTCGGGTTTCGCAGGTGAGGGCGGTTTCGATATTTATAAAGGTAAAGCTTGGGATTATGAAGGCCTCTCCAAATTATACAAAACCGGTGTTGAGCAATCCCGTATATCCCATCGTCCCGTTCTGTTCCATATTGAAGAGGTGACGCAACAACTAGGGCACTCTACTTCCGGGGATCACCGTCGCTATAAAACACCTGAGCGTCTTCAATTTGAAGAGGATTTCGATTGTAATAAACGCTTTGAACAGTGGATTCTTGACTCCGGAATCGCCAGTAGCGAGCAGTTAGAAGCAATCAAAAAAGAGGCTAGAGAAAGGGCAGTTACTGCCGCGAAAACAGCCTACCGCTGGTACCAAAATGCAGTGATGGAGCAACGTGCTCAGCTTACCACTTTGGTAAATGCCGCTGTTAGCGCGCATCCAAATGTAGATATCTCCGGGCCTTGGAACTTGTTTTTGCAAAAGCGCGAGCCCTTGCTGCGCTCGGATCTGCCTAAATTCGCCCGTCAAGTGCTTCAGCGGTTCAGAGGCCTACAAAGCCCAGCTCTAACTGCCTTGCAGGCTTATATAGATTCCGAAAATCAACTGGGTAAAACTTGGTACAGCGATCACCTGTACAGCCAGACGCCTCAATCTGCCCTAAAGGTCAAACAGGTGCCGGCCGTTTATTCAGAATCCTCCGTTTCTAAGGATGGGTATGAAATTCTAAATACTTGTTTTGATTACCATTTTGATCGCGATCCCCGTCTACTTGCCTTCGGGGAAGATGTCGGCCATATTGGGGATGTCAACCAGGGATTTAGAGGCTTGCAACAGAAATATGGCATTGATCGGATTTTTGATACCGGTATTCGGGAGTGGACCATTATGGGTCAAGCCATCGGTCTGGCCATGCGCGGACTTCGCCCTATCGCTGAAATTCAGTATTTAGACTATCTGCTTTATGGCCTAACCCCGCTTTCGGATGACCTAGCCACCTTGCGGTGGAGAACCAATAACCAACAGGCCGCTCCAGCAATTATTCGCACCCGTGGTCACCGCCTCGTCGGGGTCTGGCATGCCGGCTCACCCATGGGATTAATGTTGGGTTCTTTGCGGGGAATGTGGTTCTGTGTACCTCGCGATATGACCCAAGCCGTTGGAATATACAATACCCTCTTACAGTCCGACGATCCAGCTGTTGTAGTCGAATGCCTAAACGGCTACCGATTGAAAGAGAAAATGCCAGATAATTTAACGGAGTTTACGGTGCCGCTCGGGGTTCCAGAAATTATTCGACCAGGAGCCGATGTGACCGTGGTAACCTATGGATCCTGCGTCCGAGTAGCGGAAGAAGCCGCTACCATGTTGGCTGCTGCTGGTGTTTCCATCGAAATCGTCGATGTACAAACCTTGCTTCCTTTCGATCTAACCGGAACCTGTGTGGCTTCTTTGAAGAAAACAAATCGCTTGTTAGTGCTTGATGAAGATTTGCCTGGCAGCGGTTCGGCATATATTTTGCAGCAAGTATTGGAAGTACAGGGTGGTTATCGCTACCTCGATGCTTCCCCTGCCACTCTGACGGCAAAAGATCACCGGACAGCGTACAGTCAGGATGGTGATTATTTCACCAAGCCACAGCCAGAGGATGTGTACGATGCAGTGATGCGCTTGATGGCTGAGTAAGACGAACAGTTTCTCCACCGGCTTTCGGTCTTTACCCTTGGCCGGTGGGGAATCCTATAAAGACAATGTGAATTAGTCACTTGCTAAGTCCTTTTTTTAATCGAATTATTCCATCCATTTTTTTAATCACCTTTTCAAAATGACACCATTCCCAATCCGGTATTTTGCCTTTTTTTGTGCTTTTGTTCTTTCATTTTTTACTGTAGCAACTGGTTTTGCTCAAACCCTACCACCTGGTCTTCGGTCAGAGTATGCCGCTTATTTTGAAGCCTCTACTACCGAGACGCTCCCCATTCCAGCTCCGGATGTAAAACTCTTGGAGCAGGAAGACGCTCAGTTGCCTGTGCAGAATCGAATTTCTGCTCCTGTATCTGTCAATATTCAATCCAATGCGGCTGGAAGTTGGGTCCGGCTTCCTGATAGTACTCAAGTTTGGCAATGTAGGATCAGTTCGGAAGGTGCTTTGGCCCTGATTGTATTGTTTGACCGGCTTCGTTTTCCTGAAGGTGGTTTTTTTTATGCTTACAGTCCTGTAAACGGAAAAGTAATCGGGCCCGTACAAGCCATCCACCTAACTTCATCCGGTAAGTTTACACTTGGGCCTATTCCTGGAGAGGAAGTGGTGTTAGAGTACCATGCTCCTGCTTATACCCGCGGCCAGGAGGATATTTATTTGAATCGGGTGGATTATGCGTACCATCCGGGTGCCTTATCGCCTGGAGATGTCCCGGAGTCAACTGGCTTTGGGGCTTCATTAAACTGTAATGTAAACATTCAATGTCCTGAGGCAGCTGATTGGCAGACCCAGAAGAAAGGAGTTGCGCGCATTTTAATGGTTTTTACAACTGGATCTGCCTGGTGCTCTGGGTCGTTAATTGCCAATACAGCAGGTACCGGAGTGCCTTACTTTCTCACCGCACACCATTGCCAAATTATCTTGAGTACTCCCATTTTCGATCAATGGGCGTTTGATTTTAATTACGAGTTTGCCTCTTGCGCTGGAGGAACCATTGAACCTACGTTCCAATCGGTCGTTGGCTGTGAACGGATCTCCTGGAGGGCAGAGACCGATTTTCTTTTGTTAAAGTTGAATCCAGTCCCAGCCAGTTATGGGGTGTATTACAATGGTTGGTCGAGGGCAACGTCCCCTGCCACTACCTCTTCATTGATCCATCATCCTAAAGGGGATGTCAAAAAATACAGCCGAGATAACAGCGCAGCTTTAAGTCACCCCAATCCGATTAACTGGGGAGGCGTCTTTGGTACAAGTCCCGCAAATACCCACTGGACGGTGGTGCCCGATGTGGGTATCTACGAGGTAGGTTCCAGCGGATGTCCGATGTTTAATCAAGATAAACGTATTGTTGGTCAGCTTCATGGGGGTATTTCGAACGCATGCAATATTACCGCTTCTTATTTTGGTATGTTTCATATTTCCTGGGACCAAGGAAGTTCGGCCGCAAGTCGGTTAAAAGAATGGATAGATCCGGCGAATACAGGTGCAATGACCAAGGATGGTTATGTGCCGCCGCCCAATCCAGTCTCTATTAGTGGAAGTGTAAAAGCTTGGTGGGGTGGAAATATGCCTGCCGTACAGGTGGTCCTCAGCGGATCAGCCATGGATACAGTGACAACAGATACCAACGGAAATTATGTATTCACTGATTTGCCTGCTGGCGGAACCTATAAAATTACCCCGCTCTCGAAACCGTTGGTGTTGAATGGGGTGGACGCCTATGACCTCATCCTGGTGTCCAGGCATATTTTGAATCTAGAGCCTTTGGACCCAGCCTGGAAGTTGATTGCTGCGGATGTGAACGCAGGGGGTACGGTCACAACTTTAGACAATGTGGATGCTCGGAAAGTATTACTTGGTTCGATCCCACAATTCCCTGCTCAAAAATCCTGGAGGTACTTTCCCGCTAGCACCGTTTTTCAAGATCCCACGAATCCCTTTGCAAGCCTACCCAACGAATTTATTGAACTTGGGAATGTGGTGCAAAACACCTCGGGTGTCCACTTTTTCGGGGTGAAATTGGGCGATGTAGATAAAGGAGCAAACCCCGGAATGTAATTTATTGGTAGGGCGGATGCTTCTCTTTCTTGACGCTAGCAATCCATTTGGAAATTCCAGAACGGAGGTCACCGAAGGAATCAAACTCCCTGCTGAAGCTAAGTCCAATTCCAAATCGGTTGCGGAAACCTCCTCCCGCTAAGTCGGGCTCCGACCGTTGGTATACTTTGAAACGCCACTGTTTGTCTTTAATGGGTTGGATTTCAATTACAATATCCTCCCCAATAAACCCATCTTGTACATTCACTCCAGGACGGGCAATGCCGAATTGCGAGCCAATTTGAATGGTGATTCGGTCTTCCGCAAATCCACCCCGCATCCGCAACTGCAAATCCCGGCCAGAGGTAATCGCGTTTGCGCTGGTGAAATCGACTGCGTTGTCTTTGTAGGTGATGTCAAGGTCCAAACTAGAAACGGAACCACCAAAATATTCTGAAACGATGCCTGTTAAGTAGCGAGAGAGCTGGCTAGACACAAATTGGGTCAGTGTACTGACATACTCGCCTGCCGATTTGGGGGTAAATTGGTCGGGAGGCAAAAAGGATCCAAACAGGATCAGGCCAAATACCTGTCGGTTGATTTCATTAGGGTCCTGGGCTAATAATCGAAGCTTATTGTCAGCAAAATTCTTTAGCTGGGCCGTTACATTGGGGAAGGCCAAACTAAATGCAATGGAGGGCTTAAACAGATCACCGGTAAGTAACATGTTGACCGAAACGCGGGTTGACTTATTGGCTTCTGCAATCAGGGCTGGATTGGAGCCGACAATGGCCAATTCATCTCGGATCAAATCATAGAGCGGGGCGGTTTCGGAATAGGTCGCTGTGATATTTATTTGGGCACCGTAGGGGTCTCCAAACCACGAAATAGTCCCTCCGTTAAGAACGGTAAAGGGTTTATTGGCAATATTCAACAGGGTAAATAGGTATTCTCCACTGCGAATCGTGTAGCTGCCGTACATTTTAAAGTCTCCGTCTCTGGTGGCCAGAATGGTGATATCTCCCACTCCTTTCCCTTTCAAAATATCTCCTGCTTTTTCATCAAAAATCAGCTGCACCTCTGCCTGATCTGTTAAAGTGATGTTCATTTCGATGTTCAAACCGGAGGATTCAGCAGGGTTTAGCTTTTTTCTTGGGGTTGCGTTTTTAGGGCTGGTCTCTGGGAGGGCCACCTTGGGTTTGAAGTTGATAAACGTGATTTCTGGTGCCTCACTTGTTTCTGTCAACGGGATAAACAAACGGGATCCAGACCTGGCTACTGCATCTACTTTAATTTCTGTACGGGAGAAGGTTCCTCCAAATACAGCCTTAAAAGAGCCGTAGCCCGTGCCATAATAATCCGGGTTATTGGGCTTTTGAGTATCCAGTAATTTGAAGTTATCTCCTACGGACTGCACTTCGCATTCTATTTTCCATTTACTAAAAAAATCATGCTTGAGTCCTCCTTTTACCAAGGCCATGCTCTTTTGGGAGTCGTCGTAAATGGTATCAAGTTGGATTCCCACGGTTGCATAGGGTTTGCCAGAGGCCCAGATGCTGTCATGAGTAATCCGCAAATGCTGGTTTTTGATGTGGAATGGGGTGTTGAGGTAATCGATTACAAAGCTGCCTTCTTGGATTTCCAGACGGCCATCCAGGTTCATTTTGGGGGATCTCTTGGGGATACGGTTGTCAAAAACCGCATTTAGTTTGAGTCGACCACTGGTTTTGGATATTCCGGGAATGAACAGCTGCAGAACTTGCATGGGGTACTTTTCGGCTCCAACAATGGAATAAAGTTCACC
>CANHDG010000160.1 GCA_947459365.1 Saprospirales bacterium | reverse complement strand
TTGTTGACTGGATCGATGTCGGTGTTTTTGCAGAACCGGAAGAGGGTAAAAAGTACGGAAAGGCACTTGAGGTAAAACGGGTTAAAATCACTGACAAAGAGCAGGTTTTTACGTTTTTTACAAACGAAAAACCCTATCAGGCAGGTATAGACCCGTACTATTATATGGTGGATCGAGTGCCGGATGACAATTTGAAAAAGGTGACAGAAAAAAAAGAGTAGAAACACCCAAAATTAGCTCGCCTAATATTTTACGTTCAAGACTGGTTGTCCAAAGCTGCTATATTGGGTGGAGAACTGTGCTTTTTAGGGTAAGGGGAAAGTAGCCTTCTGGGAAAGCACCATTTTAGATAATCTGTCTATATGGACTACTTAATTGAAGATAGAGAGCTTGGAAATAGCAATATTCACTTTAGCCTTTGTTAAAAAGCTAAGTGGTATGAACATGTTCCTAGCTCTTTACCTTCAAAAGCTAGTAGAGTGGTATTTTTATGGTGATATTTACTATCCTCAAGGCCAATGGGAACTACGCTAAGTAAAGTAAAAAAGAAAATATTTAGGGTGTTAATATGTTATTGATTTTTTTAATTTAAAGCCTGTATTTTGTAGAATCTCCCTGTGAAATAATTCAATTAATTTGTGAAATGCATGAACAAAAAAAGATAGTGAATAAACTCATCCGTTTTTTTTTCATACTTCTACCAAATTTCGCTTTCGGTCATATTAAAACACCTGAAGAATTTGGATTCAGGCATATCGTTCTCAAATACAGGGGTGATAACGTAGATGTTTTAATTAAATCAAAAAAAGGCGAAGAAAATGTTCCAAAACCGCTTTTCTTTTTTTGCCAAGGAAGTCTACCTCAGCCTTTAATCAAATATCACGGAAAAGATGTCTATGGGGTTTTCCCATTCAATCCTGACACTCTTTCCAGGAAATATCACTTAGTCATTGTCAGCAAACCATGTATACCAATAGCAGCGGATATTGAGACGCTTTCGCCAAGCTTCAATTTTATTGATAGTTTAGGTAATTTCCCCAAGGGATATTCTGACCGAAACCTCCTAAGTTACTACGTTCCTAGAAATATCGCAGTTTTAAAATATCTACAAAAACAAAAATGGGTTAAAACAACTCAACTTATCGTAGCAGGACATTCAGAAGGTAGTACAGTTGCTGCAAAAATGGCAGTATATCATAAAAATATCACGCATTTAATTTATGCTGGTGGAAATCCATTGGGAAGAATAATGTCCATGATTGGACAATGTAGAGCAATTGAAACTGACACAGATAGCACAAGATTTGGGGAAGAAGAAATAAAGTATTGGGAAGCAGTTGTTAAAAACAAAAGCTATATGGACGCTTCACATGGCGACACCCATAAAGCAACATTCGAATTTTCGCAACCACCAATTGAATACCTACAAAAACTAAAAATTCCTGTTTTAGTCTCATACGGGACAAAAGACTGGAGTGCCCCATTTAACGACTTCATGCGTGTGGACTTTATACGACAAGGAAAAAAGAATATCACATTTCAATCGTATGTTGGAACTGAACATAATTTTTTCCCTTTAACAGAGGGCAATCAACCAAATTACGATATTTTTAATTGGGATAAAGTAGCGAACGACTGGTTGAAATGGACAAACGAAAATTAAGTACGAATGTACTGCACAAGTGTTGGGGAAGGCAGATTTCCATGCCATCTTTAAGCTCCTATCAAGGTTTTTGTGCAAATTCCGGAGGATCGATGCCTAAGCGAATCACAATTTTTACTGCAGTCGATGAAGATATTATTTTAGGGATCTTCTTTCGGTCTTTAAATAAGATCTCATTGGCTAGCCGTTTCTCTATCCGTACATTCGTCCTACCTCTTAAAGTTGGTTGAGTTGTACTTTTTTCCATTGTAATAAATACAAAACTCCCAAGGATTGGTGGTCTCCCCAATGCTCAGCGATGGACTTCATCTGGGCGCCTAGTCTGGATTGGGGATTCAGTCCATACATTCGAGTCATGATTTCTTTTAAATGGTAATCCTCTGAGGGGAAGACATTGGGCCTGCCTAGGGTGTACAAAAGAATCATATCAATGGTCCACTTGCCAACACCTTGTATGCTTGACAAGAGGTGCCTGACCTGCTCGTCTTCCAAGTGCGGCCAATCTATCTGATTGTGGGCAAAAAAATGGTGGGCCTGCTGGATGGTCTCCATTTTTTGGGAGGAGAGGTGTTTTATAGTCGGCAACTGTTTTTCAAATGTAGAAAAGTTATCTACCCTTAGCTGATCTAATTCGGAGGCCTTCAATAGTTTTTCAAATGTTTTTTTGGTGCTGCGGTAATGTATTTGTTGTTCGATTATACAACTCATCAAATCGTGGAATACGTTCTGCGTGGAAACCACTCTAGGAGGAGGTATGGACCGGATGATGGGCGCTAAAATGGGGTCGTTCAGTAAGAGGCTGCTCATGGTGCTTATGTTATTTTTAGGTAGTGGACCTTATGGGAGTTTTTGTGTTGGGAAAGCAAACCTTCCAATTTTTATTTTAGTTTAAAAAGGCTGGCAAATTTATTAAAAACGCCTGTCTGAAGGATGTTGAAAGGAGCCTAAGGAATAGAGGAATGGGGTAGGCAGGGTAATTGAAATTCAGAGAAGAACTGAGGGGCGAGTTGGTGCCTTTTTACTAATTCTACAATGATTGACTTCAAGTCGCTCTTACTGGTTTTTGCAGCGGCATTAAAACTGTTACAGCTTGGCTTAATTCCCGTTTCTCTTTTTTCCCCACACTTATTTATCCATTGAAAACGAAGAGAATGGACTTAGAGCCTCCAAAAAATAATGGGCAATGCAGTACCTTTGCGGGGTCATGCATGATATTGAACCACATTTCCAATGGCGGTCTGTTTATATGGCCGAGACTGACAAGCGTTCCCCTTTTTTTGGGCGTAGGTACAATGAATTTGGCTTTGACCATCAGTTGTACAATTTTTACTTGCACCCACAGTGGGATGAGTTTGGCTCTTCGACCTTGTATGGGAAGCTCTTGTTTGTCGATTATGATGAACAATTTGCTTTGATCGAGTTAATTGGTGAGTGGAATGACGTGTTGCACAATGATATTATGCTATTGAGGCGCCACTTGTCGGATCCACTTATGGAAGAAGGCATCGTTAAATTTGTCTTCTTTTGTGAGCATGTTCTGAATTTTCACGCCGATCGGGAGCTGGATTATTATGAAGAATGGGTAGAGGAGCTTCGGGAAGAAGCGGGCTGGATAGCCCTCATCAACACCCGAACGCATGTACAAGAAGAGCTGGAGGAAGCTCATTTAGATCGGTTCCTCCATTTCGGGGAGGACTTCAATGAGCTGGTCTGGCGAACTCAAAAGCCATTGCTTGTGTTTCAAATTATCGAAGGTTTGGTTACTGGCGACGTAAAAAGATTGGGAACTGCCGATTGATGACTATTTTTGCACCCATCATGTTATTTACCAACGAACACAGGGAATTATTTAGAATACGGGAGAAAGGTCGGTATGGATTTATCGATGGATCAGGGGCCGTGGTGATTGAGCCGCAGTACTTGGAGGTAGATGAATTCAAGAACGGATTTTCAAAGGTGCGGTTAAATGATCATTGGGCTCCGATCGACCAGCTAGGGCGTTTGTTGTTAAAACGCGCGTATCGGCATGTGGGCCCTTACCAGGAGGGCAGGATGCGGGTTCAGGTGGTGCATCAATGGGGATTTATTGACCATCGGGGCTACGAGGTAGTAGCCACCAAGTTCGACGCAGCAGGGGATTTTGTAGAGGGCCTGGCACCAGTCTCTATCTTTGGACAATGGGGATACCTCCATCGGGAGGGTGACTTCGTGATAAAGCCTCAGTTTGAAGCTGCGTTGTCCTTTTCGGGTGGGCTGGCTCCTGTCAGTCAACAAGGTAAGTGGGGATTTGTGGATACGGAGGGTAGATGGGTAATTGACCCGTACTGGAATGCAGCTTACCCCTTTCAGCAGGATGTTGCGGTGGTAGTGAAAAACGAGCGTTGGGGGTTAATTGATCGAACCGGAAAGGTACTTCTCCATCCACAGTTTACCTTTGTGGACGGATTCTCATACGGTGAATTTTTTGACGGCATGGCATTGGCATTTGATGGGGAAAAATATGGTTTTGTCGCTCAAAATGGGGAAATGGCTATTGACCCTATCTTTGATTTGGCAGGGGATTTTGGAGAGGGACTTGCCTTGGCAGAAATCAATGGTGTATATGGATTTGTGGATAAAACGGGCAATTTGGCAATCATGCCCAGCTTTGAAGATGCTGGTGTATTTTCAGAAGGGTTGGCTCAAGCGCAGGTAAATGGAAAGTGGGGGTACATTGACACAGAGGGACAATGGGTGATTCAGCCGAAACTGGAAGCCTGTCTTCCTTTTCGATCAGGATTAGCCTTGACAGTTCTAAAAGGCCGTTGGAAATATATCAATCGACTGGGGGAAGTCGTTTGGATGGAACAATAACAACGCAGTTTATCATGCATAAAATAGCGGTTTTAGTCATTGAGGACGAAGAAAAGGTGGCCGCTTCTATTAAGCAATGGCTGGAAGAAACAGGCTATAAAGTGGATATTGCCCCAGATGGTGCAGTAGGTAGGCACCTGGCAGTCAATCAGTTGTATGATGTGGTCTTGCTGGATCTAAACCTTCCATTCGTTCATGGGCTAGAAGTATGTAAGTGGATCCGCACCCAACGGCCAAATCTTCCTATTATTTTAGTCACAGCGCTGGAGAGTATTGAAGATAAACTCGCTGGATTTGAGGCGGGAGCAGATGATTACTTAGTTAAGCCCTTTGATTTCAGGGAATTAAGTATGCGAATAAAAGCCGTTCGATCGAGAACGCCCCAGTCTAATGCAGGCGACCTTCTTCAAGTGGCCGATTTGAAAATTGATTTGGCACAAAAAACGGTTGAACGAACCGGTAAACCAATTGAGTTGACCGCAAAAGAATTTAGTTTATTGGTATTTTTAGCACAGCAAAAAGGACGAATCGTTTCTAGGCACGAAATTGCGGAACATGTATGGGACTTGAATTTTGATTCAGGAACCAATGTGGTGGAGGTGTACATTAATTTTTTAAGGAAAAAAATTGATAAACACTTTGAACCCAAACTTATTCACACAAAACCAGGAATGGGTTATTTTTTAAAAAGGATGGACTAGACTATGAATATTCGTGTTCGCCTCACCATTTTATTTTCCTTGATCGTAGCGAGTATCCTTCTGCTATTTTCCATTAGTATTTACATCCTATCGGCAGACTACAGAAAAGAAGAATTTTACTCCAGGTTGGAAAGTCGGGCGATCACAACCGCGAGATTGTTAGTATCGGTGGATGAAGTGGATATAGCCTTATTGAAAATTATCGACAATAACTCCATCCACTCGTTGTTTCGGGAACAGGTGGTCGTTCTTGATTCAAAAAATCAGGTAGTGTATTCCAACATGGACAGTGTTTGGTATTTCCCAGATCTGCAGATGGTTCAGCAAATTCGGGATAGGGGGAAAAAGTCTTTTTCGGACGGTGAACATGAGCATGTCGGAATAACCTACCCGGCCAAATCGGAGAATTATGTGATTATTGCTTCCGCATATGATCGCTATGGTAAAAGTAAATTAAGAAATTTACAAATGGTCCTCATCACAGGTTTGTTAGTCGGATTGGGTATCATTGTTATGGCAGGAATCGTATTTACGCATCAGACGCTTTCTCCGATTGCAAAAATGAATGCGGAAATTTCAATGATAACAGCAGGTAATTTGGAGAAGCGAATCGACGAAGGGAACGGAAAAGATGAGCTGGCAACCTTGGCGCACAACTTTAACCAAATGTTGGAACGTTTGGAAGCAGCCTTTGAAAGCCAACAGCAGTTTGTCTCCAATGCTTCTCATGAGTTGCGTAACCCTTTAGCTGCTATGAGCAGTCAGTTACAGGCAGTATTGGAAAAGGAGCGAGATAAAGAGCGCTATCAGGTGACCCTTCGTTCTTTGGAAGAAGATACCAGAAGATTAATAAAATTAATCAATGGTTTGCTTGGATTAGCGCAATCTGATGTGGAACGGCAGAAGGGCTTTTTCCAATTAGTCAGGCTGGATGAGGTGCTTTTTTCTGCTCAACAAGAACTTAAATACAACTTCCCAAATGCTCAGTTTTGGGTGGAATTTGGTGATTTGTTAGAAGAAGAATCTAAATTGATTGTAAAAGGGGATCCCTCCCTGCTGCAGACAGTGTTTTTCAATATATTAGAAAATTCATGTAAGTTTTCTCCTGAACAGCGGGTCCGGATTCGACTAGAGTTTGATACGACCTATACTACCGTTTTTATTGAGGATGAGGGAATCGGGATTCCTGAAGAAGACCTTTTGAAAGTATTTCAACCATTTTATCGTGCAAAAAATGCCACTTTGCTTAATAAGGGTCATGGCATAGGACTTTCACTTTGTCAAAAAATAATTCAGCTTCACCAGGGTGAGTTGGTTGTTTCTTCAGTGGAAGGCATCGGCACCACGCTTATGGTACGCCTCCCCAATATACAGCCGGGGTAGAAAGATCCTTTTCTTTTTTAGGCAGCCTTACAGGCAATGAATTGGTTCTAGCTACCTGACAAACGGGTGGAGCGTTGGAGCTTTATGCTTATAAGCAACCTAACATTAT
>CANHDG010000159.1 GCA_947459365.1 Saprospirales bacterium | reverse complement strand
TGGTGTCACAAAGCAGGTGAACCAAATCGATGTTTTTCCATTCGTTGTTTCCCCCAATATTATACGTTTCACCTTCCACTCCATGATGTAATACCACATCAATAGCAGCTGCATGGTCTTCTACCCAGAGCCAGTCCCGGGTATATTGACCATCACCATAGACCGGCAGTGGTTTCATTTCCCGAATATTATGAATCATTAATGGAATTAATTTTTCAGGGAAATGATAGGGGCCATAGTTATTGCTGCAGTTGGAGAGTACTACCGGGAGGTGGTAGGTATGCCAATACGCCCGCACAAAATGGTCGCTAGAAGCCTTGGAGGCGGAGTAAGGGGATCGAGGATCGTAGGGGGTTTCTTCTGTGAAATAGCCCGTTTCTCCAAGAGACCCGTACACTTCGTCGGTACTTACGTGGTAGAAGCGCTTTCCTTCCATCTGATCCTTCCAAGCATTCCTGGCGGCATTGAGTAGGGTAGCTGTACCAAGTACATTGGTACGCACGAACGCCAATGGGTCGGTGATAGAACGGTCTACATGGCTTTCTGCTGCCAAGTGCACAACGGCATCGAATTGGTATTTTTGAAAAAGGGTATCCAAGAAGGTCGCATCCAAAATATCGCCTTTTTCAAAGAAATAGTTGGAGGATGCCTCGATGTCCCTCAAATTTTCCAAGTTCCCAGCATAGGTCAAGGCATCCAGGTTAATAATTCGGGAAGTAGGATATTTAGTCACTAAGAGGCGTACTACATGGGAGCCAATAAAGCCGGCCCCACCAGTCACTAGGATGGATTGAAAGGTCCTATTATTCATGGGTTACTAATTAGGGGACTTTTACCGCTTTTTTGAAGTATTCATAGGTCAATTCCAATCCTTTGGCACGGTCGTACTTTGGTTCCCAACCCAGGATTTCCCTAGCTTTGGTAATGTCTGGGCGCCGTTGTTTAGGATCATCTTGAGGAAGTGGGCGGAAATCAACAAAGGCCTTTGGGTTTTTTACCAAATTCATAATTTCATCGGCAAATTGGAGCATGGTGATTTCAGAGGGGTTGCCCATATTAACCGGTAAGTGGTAATCACTTAGCAACAACCTGTAAATTCCTTCCACCAAATCATCCACATAACAGAAAGAGCGGGTCTGGGTACCATCTCCGAACACTGTTAATCCTTCTCCCCGGATGGCTTGACTAAAAAAGGCGGGTAACACACGGCCATCATTCACGCGCATGCGGGGGCCATAGGTGTTGAAGATACGAATAATCCGCGTTTCTACTTGGTGGTAATTGTGGTAGGCCATTGTAATGGCTTCAAGGTACCGTTTGGCCTCATCATACACTCCTCGTGGACCAACTGGGTTTACATTGCCCCAATATTCCTCTGTCTGCGGGTGTACCAAGGGGTCACCATATACTTCTGAGGTAGAGGCCACCAGTATACGCGCTCCTTTTTCTTTTGCCAAGCCAAGGCAGTTATGGGTGCCCATCGCGCCCACTTTCAGGGTTTGAATAGGCATTTGCAAATAATCAATTGGACTGGCTGGGGAAGCAAAGTGAAGGATATAATCCAGTTTTCCTGGAATATGGATGAACTTCGTCACATCATGGTGATAATACTCAAAGTCCTTTTCCTTAAATAGGTGTTCAATATTGGTTAGATCTCCTGTCAGCAGGTTATCCATAGCAATTACCTGATACCCTTCCCGGAGCATACGCTCACACAAATGAGAACCGATAAAACCGGCCCCGCCGGTGATAAGTACGCGTTTTTTTGACATAATTCAATTAAGATCTGCTGGCGATTGCCAGTAAAGGGGCAAAGATAGGGGAATAATGGGTAATTGTTAATGGTTAATGGTTAATTGGGGGTTTGTGCAGTACGCATTGCGCTGGGGTGGGCGCATGTGGGATCTGGAGTAGATTAAGGTTGCCAAATTTTGATATGCTTGGCGTGCAAAATGCTTGAATAGGGCAGAAATTCCCAGCGGCGGTCGCCAAGATGAGGAGCACTTACTTCCTTCCATAAAAGGCAACCCAAAACCCACCCAAAAGCCATTTATGGCAATCCCAAGGCTACTATTACAATCCGAAAGTATTCAAGGTTAATTGGGGGTTTGTGCAGTACGCATTGCGCTGGGGTGGGCGCATGTGGGATCTGGAGTAGATTAAGATTGGTAAATTTTGATATGCTTGGCGTACAAAATGCTTGAATAGGGCAGAAATTCCCAGCGGCGGTCGCCAAGATGAGGAGCACTTACTTCCTTCCATAAAAGGCAACCAAAAACCCACACAAAAGCCATTTATGGCAATCCCAAGGCTACTATTACAATTTGAAAGCGTTAACCATTAACCATTAATCATTCCCCATTATTCCCCTATCTTTGCGGTAAAATAAATGAGACTTATGATTCGAGCTTACACGTACCGGTGGATGTTGTTGTCAATGGTGGTCTTGTTGGTTGCCTGTGAGGAACCGTTGCAAGTTCCTAAGCCCAGGGCTTATCCAAAGGTAGTTTATCCAGAAAAAGCGTATAAAGTGGCGGAGCAATCGTATTGCGCATTTTCCTTTGAGCAGCCTGCTTATGCAGTGTTGGAGCGGGATTCTACTTTTTTTGAAGAGAAAGCGGGGAGTGATTGTTGGTTTAACTTAACGGTTCCGCAATTGGACGCGACGATTCACTGTAGTTACTATCCGGTGACGAGTCGAGCGCGTTTTGACGAATTAATTAATGATGCTTTTGAAATGGCGAATAAGCACAATATCAAGGCTAATTATATTGAAGAAATTCCATTTGGCAGTCCGGAACGGCGTGTGTATGGCATGGTCTATAACATTGATGGCCCGACTGCTTCTTCTTATCAATTTTATGCAACAGATTCTACCCGACATTTTTTGCGGGGTGCTTTGTATTTCCGAACCCAGTCGCGTCCTGATTCCCTCGCACCGGTGGTAGCATTTATGAAGGAAGATGTAAATCGTCTGCTTGCATCGCTTCAATGGAAATAAAAAGGGGACTCAGTGGGTGATTTTTCTGCTGAACCACTGGTTCGGTTTTTTTTTGAAAAACTACTTTTATTTTTGCGTTTTTATTAAGAAAAAGTGCGCGAAAGTGCCTTGTTTGACATGATTTTACCTATTTATGCATACGGCCAACCCGTATTAAAAAAGGTGGCAAAGCCTATTACTCCAGACTACGAAAACTTGAGCCAGTTGCTCTCTGACATGTGGGAAACCATGTACCACGCGGACGGGGTTGGATTGGCAGCTCCTCAAGTGGGCTTATCGATTCGTCTTTTTGTAGCGGACACGACTCAAATTTCTCGAAAGGAGCCCCTTGCAGGGGATGAGCCTTTTAAGAAAGTATTTATCAATGCACAAATTATCGAAGAAACCGGTGATGACTGGGCTTATGAGGAAGGCTGTTTGAGTATTCCCAATATTAGAGGAGAGGTGGAGCGCCCCAATACGGTTCGGTTGCGTTGGCAGGACGAGTCGTTTGTTGAGCAGGAAGCCGTATTTACAGGAATCAATGCTCGGGTGATTCAGCATGAATACGATCACATTGAGGGTATTTTGTTTACAGAACATTTAAAACCCCTTAAAAAGCGGTTCATTCAGCGCAAGATGGAGGCGATTCGCCTTGGAAAAATTGCAACGGATTATAAAATGCGCTTTTTCAATGTCCGATAGCTTGTTTGACCAAATTCAAGAGGCAGTTGCGTTTATTCGAGCCAAGACCGATTTCCAACCTATTTCTGGGATTGTATTGGGCACCGGTTTGGGTAGGCTCGTGGAGGATGTGGAGGTGCAGTGCACGCTTCCTTATTCCGAGATTCCTCAGTTTCCACGGAGCACCGTACAGAGTCATCGGGGAGAGTTGGTTTTTGGATACCTTGATGGTCATCCAGTGGTTATTATGGCAGGTCGGATGCACTATTATGAGGGCTGGACCATGCAGCAGGTGACTTTTCCCATTCGGGTGTTGGCGGCTTTGGGTATTCGGCAGCTGGTGATTACCAATGCTTCTGGGGGCGTGAATCCGCACTTACAGTCAGGCGATTTAGTGATTGTTAAAGACCATATTAATCTATTGCCGGACAATCCACTTCGCGGCCCAAACGATGAACGCTTGGGTCCACGGTTTCCGGATTTATCCAAAACCTATGATGCCGCACTTCGTCAAAAAGCATTAGCCATTGCCCTGCAGCATCAAATTCCTGCGATGGAGGGTGTTTATTCTGCGCTTTCTGGACCTAATTTGGAGACACCCGCTGAGTATGCGATGCTGCGGCTGCTCGGGAGTGATTGTACGGGTATGTCTTCGATTCCGGAGGTGTTGGTGGCTAAGCACGCTGGTATGCAGATCTTGATGATTTCAATGGTCGCCAATGTCGCTTTCCCGCCGGATCGCATCCGGGAAACCACTGTGGAAGAGGTAATAGCGGTGGCGGAGGCCAGTGAACCTGGCCTGAGGACCGTTATTCGGGGAGTGTTAGCATCGTAAAGGATTCTTGGAGGGTTTTGGTGCAGGGAATACTCCATGCACCAAAACGCATTAAGCAGGCTAGCTGATTTTGAGCAATTCCACCTCAAAAATCAATGTGGAATTAGGGCCTATTTCAGCGCTCACCTGGCGGTCGCCGTACGCTAGATTGGGTGGGATAAATAGCCGCCACTTACTTCCAACGGGCATGAGTTGAAGGGCTTCTGTCCAGCCAGCAATCACTCGGTTCAAAGGGAATGAAGCCGGTTGCCCGCGGCGAACAGAACTGTCGAATACCCGACCATCAAGAACGGTCCCATGGTAGTGACAAGTGACAGTTTGGTCTACACGGGGTTTATCCCCCTCTCCCATGACCAGCACTTCATACTGAAGCCCACTTTCTAATTGGGTGATTTCTGGACGTTGGGCATTTTCGGCTAAAAATTCCTGACCAGCTTTTAAATTCTCCGCTGATTTTTGTTGTAATAGTGCTTTTAATCGGTCGGCTACTGACATGTATTGGTATGTTAATGAAAAATAGAAGTGACAGTTCAAATGGATTCTACATAATCAAGGTCCTGGTCAAAGGTTTCTCGCATACCGTATAAGGCAATAAAGGCAATTAGTAGGCAAACGGCCCCTACCATCCAGGCGGCAGATAAGACGCTTCCTGTTACCAGGGGACTTTTGAGGTACTTGAAGGACTCATTAATGGGCACTTGCATTCCACGGGCAAAGTTAGGTACCGAAGTAGCAACGGTCGCTCGTAAGTTGGTACCAAACTGTTCTGCTCCCATGGTGACAAAAATAACCCAAAATCCCACTGAAATTCCAAGGAAAAAATGGGACAGATACATTTCCCAATTATACTGGAAGGGATAGTACAGATAGGCGGCTACGGCCACTACATCCAACGCTAAAAACAGGGCCATTACTTTGATTCGGCTACGCCAATATTGGCTGAGAAAACCAGAAATGATATCACCCAAAATCAAGCCTAAGTAACAAGCCGCGATGGCGTTTCCCGCCACAATTCCCTCCAGTCCTTTGGCCTTTCCGAATTCTGGGGCGAAAAAGACCAGTACTCCGACTACAAACCAGGTAGAGGTCCCGATGAATATGCAGCGCATAAAGCGGATAAATCGATCTTTATTGGTAAAAAGAGCTAGGAAATGTCCCTTTTTAATGCCAGCATTACTTTTTACTTGGTGAAACATACCCGATTCTGCAACGCTGATTCGAAGCAATAATAAGGCAATTCCCAGTCCTCCCCCTATCAGGTAGCAGTGGGTCCATTCGAAGTATTGATCAATTACCCAAGCGAGTAAGGCTCCAGTTAAGCCAATCGTAGCCACGATCATAGTGCCGATTCCTCGTTTATGTTTGGGCAATACTTCAGATACCAAGGTTATACCTACCCCCAATTCTCCAGCAAGGCCAATACCGGCGATAAATCGGTAAAAAGCGTAATCCGCATATCCAGTAACAAAGGCATTGAACAAATTGGCAACGGAGTAAAGTGCAATAGAAAAATACAGCACCGATACTCTACCCCGTTTATCGCCGAGGATTCCCCAGCCAATGCCGCCAATCAGCATCCCAAACATTTGCCAATTTTGAATGGACAATCCCAGATCGAACGCTTGTTCTGGTGTAAATCCCAGGGATAGCAAGCTCTTTTGCCGAACAAATCCAAACAGCAATAAGTCGTAAATGTCCACCAGGTACCCCAGGGAAGCCACTATAACGGCAGAATTAAAAAGGCGTTGTTGCATAAACAGAGGGTATTTCAAGGTGTAAATATGACACTTATAGCGCTTATTTGGGTGGGCTGCCGTTAAACTTCTTTTAAAATCGGCATTAGGTACAGCCTATTTAAGGTAAATACGGTTTAATTTGCAGTACATTTGTTCCATCAATCAAAAGGATCACAGGGTAGGTTTATGTGTAGGATATTCGTTTTATTCGCTGTGTATTGTTCACTGTCTGTTGCGGGGGTTGCTCAATCTGCCTTGAGAACGCATGTAACACCTGTGGGGAATAGTCGTATTGGTGGTCCCGCAGGAACACGATCTGCACTGGATGTCGATGCTAAAAGTGGTACGGGGGGCGCTTCCTCTCGGGGTTCTTCCGTCCAAGCTCCTCCAGCTTCTCCGCAGCGGAAGGTTCAGGTGCCCGCTACTCCTCAGCGACTGATCAAATGGATGACGATCGAGGAGGCATTGGAAAAGAGTAAAACCGAAAAGAAAAAGATATTTATTGACGTTTATACGGATTGGTGTGGATGGTGTAAGGAGATGGATAATACTACCTTTAAAGATCCTGAAATTGTCTCTTACCTCAATGAAAAAT
>CANHDG010000158.1 GCA_947459365.1 Saprospirales bacterium | reverse complement strand
TGGTTTTGGTCGCGACCTCGTAATCAAAAATGGATACGGGTGTTTTGAGAGAACTAAAGACAAAGCGAATTTCATTCGACTCGTAATTAGCCAATTGGACGGTGGCTGCATCATAGGTTGGCTCCCCAAAATCAATATCATGCGTGCTACCGTCTGCCCACTGATACACCCGGATTTGCTGTAGCCCTCCCCGGCGTTCATTAATCGCCATAAAGGCATCGAAGACATCCACACTTTCTACCAATGCATCTGCCTGGTAAGGAAGAAGGGGCTTCCAATTTGCTTTTCCGGGTTGATCCGCTGGTGTGGTGAATAAGCTAAAATTGCGTCCTTGTAGGTTACTCCGCAAAATAAACTGCCCTTTATGGTGCTCTACCTCATAGAAAAAGTCTTTTTGACGCGGCTCAATGACCTGGAACTTGCCTAAAGGTTGGTCCAATTGAAGAAAATGGGTTTCCAGATTTTGGGTGTAACCGTGGTTGATGAAGGCATATTCTCCGTCTTTGGAGCCGGAAAGAGAGGCGTAGGTTGTTTCATCGGTTTCATGAAACACCAAGGCGTCTTTTTCGGTGGGGGTGTCCAACTGGTGCCTCCAGACCTTGTCGGTTCGCAGGGTTTGGGCATCTTTGGTATCGTAAAACAAGAATTGATTGTCTTTCGACCAAATGGAGGCGCCGAAAGCGGATTCGAGGACTTCTGGAAGCAGAGCTCCGGTTTCGAGGTTGAGGATGCGACCTTGGTAGAGGTTTCTGCCTGTGTAATCGACTGCGTAGTACAAAAGTTGGTTATTTGGACTGACATTCAACCCGGTAACGCTGCAATAGGCTTTTCCTTCGGCAAGTTGGTTGACATCCAACAGGATGATTTCAGGGGCTTCCAGGGTTTCTTTTTTTCGGCAAAAGATGGGGTATTCTTTTCCAATTTCGTAGCGAGTATAGTACCAATATCCTTTGTTATAGTAAGGTACGCTGTTGTCATCTTCCTTGATGCGGCTTCTCATTTCCTCGAATAGGGTATTTCGGAGGTTGGCTACTGGAGCGAGTATGGTTTCTGCATACTTGTTTTCTGCCTCTAGGTAGGCCACTACCGCAGGGTTTTCACGCTCGTTTAGCCAGTAATACTCGTCCACCCTTTGATCCCCATTGGGAGCGGTTAGGGTGGTTGGCTTTTTTTCTGGCCGGGGAGCTGTTAGCCCTTTGGAGGTAAATACAGGTTCTTTCATGGTAAAGGAACTACTTGAATTGGGCTGTCCGCAGCTGCTGAACAGCGAGAAAACTACGATTGCTTTTAGAATAGTGTTCATAAAACAAAAACGGCGGACACGTTGGCCCAGAATCGTGGATGAAGAGGTTGGCCGCGCTCAGGCGGAGGTGAATGGCTCAAAGTTCTGAATTCTTTCGGGTTTTTGAAAAGAAAAGAAAGAGATTGATGACAAGGAAACCAAATTACATCAGGACAATTATCTTTTCGTAAAAAAATGATTTACAACAAATTGAAACAAAACAAAAAAATTATAAAAAAATTGTGTTTAAAAATTTGATCTATAAAAACATTTTGTTTTACATTTGCAATACAATTTACAACACACTTGATTATTTACCTCTAAAAGTGATGAGGAACAAATCCATCGCTTTCTGAAATAAAAACGGTTGATATGACAGCACTTGAAATCTTTGAAAGTAAAAAAGGGACGAAGGTGGTTTTAGCCTCCAATTTGTATAAAGTGCTTGGCTTAAATAGCCCTTCCTTTCCTTACCAAGTTCGGCAGTGGTTGAGGTCGTATTATGAATTTGAAGAGGGAAGGAATCGATTTCCGGAGTTGCTTCGGGATTTTGCGCACCGGCCAAGAAATGGAACGACTCCCGAGGATTACTATTTGACCTTGGATTTTGCTAAATTAATTGCATTACGTACCACGAGCAAGTTTAAGCTTCGGTACGCGAAAATACTAGATGCGGTCGCCCAAGGCGGGCAAATGAGCCTGTTTGTTGGGGCTGCTTGATTAGCGTATGAATGACCTGTGTTCTTTTCCTACCGTTCCACACCGTAGACGCGCAACGAGGGATCTTTCAAACGAGAAAGGTCCCCGAACGCGCATCCTACCTAATCTATGGAAGGTACGGGCGCGTTTGCCATCTTGATTATTTCTGGATTAGCTTCATCACTTTCCACTAGACCGTCTCGTAAGCGTACGATTCGGTGCGCGTGTTGCGCGATATCATGCTCGTGTGTCACCAAAATGATGGTATTACCCATAGATTGGATGGTTTCGAAAAGCCCCATTATCTCGTACGAGGTTTTCGTATCTAGGTTGCCGGTAGGTTCGTCTGCCAAAATAATCGCTGGATCATTGACGAGGGCACGAGCGACTGCTACCCGTTGGCGCTGACCGCCAGACAATTCGTTGGGGCGGTGGTGCATTCTAGGTCCGAGTCCTACGGATTCCAACACTGATTTAGCTTTTTCAAGTCGCTCGGCTTTGGAATAGCCTGCATAGATGAGTGGCAGGGCTACGTTTTCCAGGGCGGAAAGCCGGGGCATCAGGTTGAATGTTTGAAAAACGAAACCGATTTGCTTGTTCCGAACCATGGCAAGTTCATTATCGTGCATGGAGCTTACTTCAATACCGTTCAGGGAATAGAAGCCACTAGTTGGGGAATCAAGGCATCCAATCAGGTTCATTAAGGTGGATTTACCGCTTCCGGAGGGTCCCATTAACGCCACATATTCATTGGTGTCTATCGAGAGCGAAACGTCCTTGAGCGCCTCGACCCGTTCTTCTCCCATAATGTAGGTTTTGTTGAGGTTTTTGATAGAAATAAGCATAGCCAATCGTAGTTATTCAGCGGGTTTCGACGAAACCTTGGGTACAACAAAATAAGGTCCTTCCCGCTTTGGGGCGGCCTCAACCAAATTATTTGCGTCAGAAGGTTCCTGTTCCTCATCTTCCCTTAGGGAAAGCGCAGGTTCACTCAAGTAAACCAAGGGCTCTACTCCTTCAGTATCCAAGTCTGCCATGGAGCTGATCATAGAAATCATTTTATCTAGATCAGCGGCCATCTTGACTCGCTCGGTGGGAGAAAGTTGCAGGTTCGCCAACTTTTCGAGCCTCAAAATGAGGTCATTTTTTGAATCCATGGCTTTTGCTTCGATGATTACCGCTATATTTTCGGCTAAAGGTGATTTATACCCTATTTAGGTAGCCACTACTGGCGTTGCTGAAAGGCTTTAACCAGCTCCTCTGCAGATTTCCCAAGCATGGAAAGCGCCGTTTGAGCATCATCTGCATAGTCCGGGTCATTAGGATACTTACTGAGGAAAGATTCGTAAGTGGCTTTTGCCTTATCCAAGTCATTCAGGTCGTTTTCGTAAATAAATCCCTGCATAAATAAGGCCGTGGGTGCTTTTGAATGATTGGGCAGTCGATCACTAATTTTATAATACATTTGGAGCGCCTTGTTCGGCTGATCCAGGTTTTTGGCTAATCCTGCTGCCCGCATGTACAAGTCAACGTACTTGTTTTCAGAGTCTGTCAAACTTGCATACGCCTCTGAAATTTCAATAAATTGCCCTGCCAGCACGGCATCTGTAACAATTCCGTTGGTACTCATACGCTGGTCTAACCGGACGAGCGCAGTATCCAGGTTGCTCAGGTTTTTTTGCAAATGGTTTCTTGCTGCGTCAATATCCTTTGGGTCCAGGCTCCAGGCAGACGCTGACTTGTAATTGTGGGCATTCCATATTCTGGCCAGCAACGCGAGTGCCTCTGTTTTGTCGGAGCCCTCCGAGTGGTTTTGAAGGGCATCGTTTAGCCAACGACAAGCGGCAACGGCTTCTTTTCGGAGCGAAAATTGAACCTCTGCAGCCCGGGTCAGGTAGCGAAAGTTATGAATATGATCATCTGGATTCGATTTTACTAAGGCTTTATAAACGTTGACCAAAGAATCGGATCGCTCATTGGAGTATTGCATAGATAATCGTTGCTCCAAGCCTTCCGCTTGTTTCAATAAGGCGGAATCTTCCGAATTACAGGCCTGAAAAAGGAGGAAAGGAGACAACAGTAAGGCAACTTTTAACTTTGGCATGTGGATGATGTAACGTTGAGAAATACGGGAATATGAATGGGATTACTAAGGAGTTGAAGTTTTGGGGCAAGTTTTATATGGGTTCAAAAAGGTTTCCTTGTAAACAACAAGGGGCAAAAATGCAGCACAAATTTAGTATCTTCCTTTATACATTCCATCCCAAAACCATTTTTTACTGTCGAATGTTCATGTGGTACGGTCGTTTGACCTATATTTGCTAATTAAATCAGAAAAAATATGACCTTTCGAACATTCCATCTCGGCGTATTTGTTGTCTCTACGTGCTTATTTCCCTTCTTATTATCTGGACAAGCCAGCTTTCAGCGCAGCATTGTAATGGGGGATAGCCTTTGTATTGGAACCTCTATTGCGGAGCTCAAAAATGGCACGATCGCCATTGCTGGTCTATTGACTAAAGATGCAGCCTCACCTGGTGTAGAAGCCGCTGTTTGGTTTCTAGAAGCAGATGGAACACCCATCAAAGGGGTTCGACTTCCAGATATTGGGTCTTCTTCCGTGATGGATATCGAGGCGGCAACGGATGGAGGATTGATGGTATTAATGGAAAATACGCCAGCCATTGGCCAATCTGCTTCTAAAATAATTAAGTTGGATAGCCTTGGGACGGTGGAATGGACCAAGAGAATAAATTATGGGGCCAGCTATTTGCTGACCGATATTTCCCAAACCTCCGGTGGGTACCTGGTCAAAGGCCTGACGCTTACCACCAATTCTGGTATATTAGCCAAGTTATCTGAAGATGGTAACTTTCTCTGGAGCAAGCAATTAGCTGGTGTGGTCTTTCAATCGGAGCGCCACGCGACCGATGGACAGGGTAATTTATATGTGGTAGGACGGGCCGATTTGCAGGGTGTGTTAGTAAAAGTGGAGCCTCAAAATGGTAACCTGCTTCAGGTGCGCGCCTACGGTTCCCTTAGCGGCGCCAATGCGTTTACCCTCCGATCCTGCCTTCGTATACCCCAACAAGATAGTCTCGTTTTGATTGGAGACGATGTCATGGGCCGGTTAGTCTTTCTAAAAACTAATTTGGATGGGGTGCCTGCTTCTGTCCGAGCAATTGATGTCAACAATGAACCGGTTTATGCATTTGATGCTTTTGTAGCGGCTGCTAATGAGTTGTACATCGGAATCGGGGGCACAGGCGACCGGGGTGCTTTGTTGGCACGTTTGGACGGTAGTTTGAGTTTGAATTGGGTAAAAACGTATGGGGGGCCTTCTACCGGAGACTTTAACTTGTACGCCTTGCAGCATTCAACTATGCCAGGGAGTGCTATTCTGATGGCCGGTGAGCAGATTCAAAATGGCAATACTAGAGGTTATTTTGTCAAAACCGACCGGGTTGGTAATATTGAGGGTGCTTGCTGTGCAAGGACCATTGATGTGGTAACCTCTGTTCCAACTATCAGCCATCAAATGATTGCTCCTGTAGTGGAGGAAACACCTGTCTTGATTGACCTGAGTCTTCAAGCTCAAAACAGAATGTTTACCTCTGAGTTAATTTGTAAAATGGAGGAGCAAATCCAGTTGTCTGATTCCATACTCTGTCCGGGCGAATGCTTACAAGCTTCTATGAAGGGTGCTCAATCAGACATTAATTACAGTTGGGTATTTCCAGGTGCGAGTCCTGCAAATAGTACCTCTGTAAATCCTGGAGAAGTTTGTTTTACAGTAAAAGGCGATTACCCTGTGACGCTCTCCACCGAAAAAGGTTGCCCAATTGATACCGCTTTGGTGACGGTCAGCAATGACTTAGATCGTTTTCCGAATGCTTTTACCCCTGATGGTGATGGGACCAATGATATATTCAAGCCTTTGGTCTACTGCCCAGTCGAAGAATACCGTATGCAGGTATTTAATCGTTGGGGAGAGCAGGTTTTCGAGTCTTTCGAGGTAAATGTAGGTTGGGATGGCACCTTTAACGGTGAGCAAGCTCCCGTGGATGTGTACGTCTACCGCGTGCAGTATTATGCTATTCGCGAAGGAGTTCGGACTTTGGTAATGAATGAAAAGAGGGAGGTTACGCTGCTTCGATAGTGCTTTAGCCTACCACAGTTAAGTTAATGTTCTGCGCTTCAACCAGCTTTTACTTCTGGATTAAATTCACCCAAAAATTGAATATTTTATAAGACAAACCAGGAGCTTAACTGGGCAATTGATTTCATTTATTTGGCTGCGGTAGGCTGACGCCCGTTTTGATTTATCAGGTATAGGGATCACCAATGATTCTCAATAAAAAGTGCAAAAATGGTGGCTCCTGCGGTGCACGATCGCTTTATTGAGATTACAGGTCTAAAGCCCCTTTTTGTTTGGTGGGTCGCTTGGGGCTATTGAGATGGCAGGGCTACGCCCCTTGGTTCACTATCGCTGCACTTAGATTACAGGGCTAATGCTTACTGCAGTGGATTTCCCCAGCACATTGGATACTAGGATCAGTTTAATCAGCCAATTTAGTGGGGTTTTCATAGAAGGCTCCCTAATAGGAGGCAAAGGCAGCGCTTAATCATGCCTTAGCACTCACCCAAGGGGCGTAGCCCTGCCATCTTAATAGCCCCAAGCCCCGCACAAAACAGGGAGGGTGGCGTAGCCTACCGCCGTTAAGTTAAGGAAATAATTGTCCAATTAAGGTCTTGGTCTGCCCGGTCAAATGTTCCTTTTTTTGTTTTATTTCATCTAGATGTAAATGTTAGTTGGAATACAGGTAAATAACTTCACAGCGGTAGGGTGCAGCCCTATTAATTAAATGCC
>CANHDG010000157.1 GCA_947459365.1 Saprospirales bacterium | reverse complement strand
CATTGCTGGTATTGATGGTGCAGGCTTCCATCTGTACACCTTCTTCTACGAAGAGCAGGCCATTGCCGATTACCTGATTGCTGTCGGATATGGAGGCGGAAGTTCTTCCGTTGGTCAGGCAAGCGATGTCTTCAAGAAGTGCGTCTTGGTTCAGCCGGGTTAAATCCCAAAGCCGTTGGATTTGGGCTGGGGTACAAGAGGCTTCCAGCGGTAACCCCTCCAGTTCATCCACGGCATCATCGTCCACTAAGTTTTGTATTTGTTTGCTGCTCAACCGAGCGGCTACTAGTTCATCGTCCATCAGCAGGGCTTCATTGATTTGCAAATCTTGAATCCTTTTGACCAGTTTGTCGGTGGGCAAAAGACCTGCGCTGATCAACCAGTTGTCGTCCGTTACAAAAATGGGGTATTTGGTGCTTAGGTAATCCTTTGTAATGTAGGAGGCCTTTCCTGCCAAAGCGCGTTCCCATTTCTCCCGGATAGTCGTCGCGCCCACCCTCAACTCCGCCATCGGCCGGGTGGCTGTCAGGGGGAGTAGGTGCTCACGTGCTTCTGTGTCAAATAAAATAAGGTTGTACATCATGATTATGCAGTAAGATATTTCAACAGGCAACATAAGCGGAAGTCGCTAACAAACTATTGGCGTTGAAAGGAAGGGCTAGGACCTTCTCAACAGTAGCAGGACTCCAAAAAAGTATATGGTTTTCAAAAACAAGTGCACCTGTCGCCGCAAAGGTAGCTAAAAAAACATGAGTCACCCCGTAACAGCCGGGGTGACTCATGAAAATTAACAAGCAAACTGAAAAAACTATTTCTCAGCAAACTTGGCAAACTTCTTGTTGAACTTGTCGATACGACCTGCAGTATCAACAAACTTCACCTTTCCAGTAAAGAAAGGGTGGCTGTAGGCAGAGATCTCCATTTTAACCAATGGATACTCGTTGCCATCTTCCCAAGTGATTGTATCTTTGGTGTTTACGCAAGAACGGCCCAAAAACGCGTCATCAGTAGAGATGTCTTTGAAAACCACTAGGCGGTAATGTTCAGGATGAATACCTTTTTTCATATTATTTTCTTAAAACGAATGTCAACAATGTTCTTTTTCTAAAAAGAGCCGCAAAGGTAATTAGAATAGCGGTTAACAAAGAATTTTTTTAAGAAAATATTCTTTTATTTTAGAAAAAAGGAATTTTCGGGTTAGATTTCATTGCAATTCTAGCTTGAAGGGGTCGTTAAAAGGGTATTCTATCTGTTTAATCTTCTTTTTCAACGGGGCCAGCAGCAGCCATCGAGGTCCTGGCCCAGTCGATTAACGCTTCTTTTTCGGTCTCAGTAAGAACGGCATTTCGATGCGCCCAGGTGTAAGAGTTGAGAGGCATTTCTCCTTTTTGAGTCATTTCAATTATTTCCTCAAACTTGTGTGCTTGTTTTTTGGCACTACCGTTTGTAAAATCTGAGAAATTCAGGTGTTCTTTCCCTTCTTCTACATGGTTGGCTAGCCAGGAGGCCACGGGCTGCACCTCTGCATACCATGGGTATTCGGTGAAGTTGCTGTGGCAGTCGTTACAAGCACGTTGAAGGATATCCACCACTTGTTCGGAGGCAGGGTAGCGTTCCAGAATGGGTGCTGGACTGGCATTACTTTGGTTTTTTTCAGGGCGAATAAATTGAGCGAGCAGCAGGATTCCTGCGGCAATCAGGCCACTATTTTTTAAAGGCAATTTCATGAAAAATAAGGTTTAGACTCGTTTAGGTGTTCGACAAGTTAAAAGTCGGTTTATTTCTCAAAAAAACAAAATCAACCAGGATTCAGATTAAAAATGGTGCCAACCTTGTGCTTTCAGCGGGTGTAAGTTGCCGCCTTTCGTCTGTAGTCGTGTTCCATGGGCTTCTTCTACGATTTCTCCGGCAATATAGATTTCTGGCAAGTATTTGATTTTCTCCACATCCGAAGGGTCAATGGTAAATAGGAGTTCATAATCTTCTCCCCCACTCAAGGCACAGGTGATGGGATCCAGTTTAAATTGAAGGGCCAACATTTGAGCATCTGGGTGAATAGGCACTCCATCTTCTTCCAGCAAGGCTCCCACTTTACTTTGTTTGCAAATGTGCAGGAGGTCGGAGGAGAGTCCGTCGGAAATATCAATCATGCTGGTGGGAACGAGGTTGATTTTTCGGAACACCTCGATCATATCTTTGCGGGCTTCGGGTTTAAGTTGGCGGCCGATGGCATATTTTTGATCTTCCAGGTTGGGCTGAATGCCTGGGTGTTCTTGCCAGATGCGCTTTTCCCGTTCTAGGAGTTGGAGGCCCAGGTAGGCGGCACCCAAATCGCCGGTAATGCAGATCAAATCGCCGGGTCGGGCCCCGCTTCGGTACACAATACGCTCTTTCTCTGCTTGTCCGATGGCTGTTATGCTGATGGTTAGCCCTTTGGGCGAGGAGGTGGTGTCCCCTCCCACCAAGTCCACTTCGTATTTTTCGCAGGCTAGGCGGATGCCCGCATACAGCTCTTCCAGGGCTTCCACAGAGTACCGGTTGGAAAGGGCAAGGGAGACGGTAATTTGTTTTGGCTGTCCGTTCATTGCATAGATATCAGACACGTTAACCACCACTGCTTTGTAACCCAGGTGTTTGAGAGGGGTGTAAGCTAGGTCGAAGTGTATGCCTTCTACGAGCAAGTCAGTGCTGACCAGGGTGCAGAGGTCGCCATGGTCGAGTACAGCGGCATCATCTCCAATTCCTTTAATGGAAGAGGCTTGGTGGAGGGAAAAGGGGCGGGTCAAGTGTTCGATCAGGCCGAATTCGCCCAGGGTATTGACGTCGGTGCGTTTTTCTTCTGTATTCATTGGGGGCAAATATACGGCCAGTTTTTGCACGATGGCTTCCCGTTTATAATTTATAACGTAGTATAGAGATGGATTGGGCGGATTTGGGCTGCAGGAGCGCTGCCATAGCAAACAAGGCTTTTTGGGCTTGTTCGGCGTCAAAGGGAAGGGCAGGTTCTGAGGAGGACTCCTGCGTTTTCTGCAATGGTTGGCGAGCTTTTTCTCCTAGTTTGCGGCGTTCAGAGGGCTCATATCTTGAGAAGGTTCTTCGTAAAATGGGTACGAGGTTCAGAAAATCTTCTTCGGGCAGCTGTGCGGTCCATTCATTAAGCACTTCCCAGAGGGCGTTGTCGTGAAGTAGGATGCTGCTGGAGCCTTTTAGAAAACCCTCAAGCCAGCTGGCTGAAAACAAAGGTTCTGAACCAGTCGAGAGGGCCCTACTAAGGCTTTTTGCTGCGGTGGTAGTGGGGATCTCCTGTAGGTCGAATAAAAGGCGGGTCACAAAACCATCTAAAAGAGGATGGGTATGTTGGTGGAGTGAGCGCAGGGCTTGCAACCAAGTCTGTTTCCATTCTTCGACTTCCAATAACAAGACGGACTGGTGGTTAGCGTCCAGCAATTGAAACAGCTGATTGGCGGAGTCGTCATCCAACTGAGTGCCCAGGCTTGGGATGCTGAGGCTGACCCTTGTGATGAGGCCTTCCAGTAGCTGAAAAAGCATGGTTCGGTCGGTCTTTCGGACGTTTCCATATCGGTAAGCCCTTGCCACGGGCGGAACGGTTTTCAGGAGTTCCAGTAGGTCGTGGGAAACGGCTGCCAAGTCGTGCATGCGCAGTAGCAGCAGTTGGTTGACTTCCACCAGCTCCCCGGGAAGTACGATTTCAAGTAGTCTGGCCAGGTCTTGTATGGAGTCGGTTTTTTGAATTTGATGGGTCAGCCATGCGGTGGCTGCTTCTCGAACCGTATTTCCCCAGATTCCCCGGGTAATCAGTTCTACCATCATTTCTGGTTTCCATTGCAATTCCCAGAGTTCCCGGAAGGTGCCTTTTGCGCGTTCGTCGTAACTGCAGTTACCCCAGGAGATGCCCAGGGCGAGTACCTGATGAAGAAAGACGGAGCGCTCGAGGTCCAGTTTTTCCCGAAGGTCGAGTCGGTAGGTGCGGCGGTCGGCCTCCAGTTTTAAGCGAAGGCGCTTAACTTGTTGCTCAAAGTCAATTTGAAGGGGGAGTAGTTGGAGTTTTTCGGCCACCTTTCCCATTTTATTTCCAACGATCACTTCGGTTCGCACCCAGTCGAGCATACTTTGCTGGCCCATGCACAGCACAGTGGTGGTCGCTTCGTTGTATTCCTCAAGTCCTGGGAAGGGGAGTTGCCTGATTTCAGCCAGTTGACGGGCTAGTTGTAGTGCGTCCATGACTTGGGCGGAGGAGACATCCAGGCGGTGGTTTCGGAAACAGGTTGCCACTTTGGAGAGCCAGTAGGCGCCGGGTTGGTCGGGGTGTTCCCACCAGCATTCTGACCAGCCAGGGGCAGCGATACCGGCCCCGTAGCCGCTTTCCATGCCCAATCGTTCATTGGTCCAAGGGATCCAACTGGCACCGATTCGAAGGTTGTTTTTGGGAAGTTGCCGGAGCAGTTGTTGGTCAGCCACTTCTGTTTCTCGCAGGAGCAGTAGGGCGGGGGCGTGCCAGGCGCCGCAGACGATGGCGATGGTGCTGTAGAGTTGTGCTTGTTTTTCGCGGATTATTTTCCGCATATAGGCTTCTCGCCACTGGTTTTCGAGGTCGAGAGAGGAGCTCATGCCTTCGGATCGCAGGGCGTCCATTGCGGTCAGCACGGCCTGGAAGTGTTCACCAGGATCGGTGAGCGCGGCCTGGCTTTCTATTTTTCGTTCCCACCAGACCTCGCTATTGGTGTATCCATCAATTCTAGCGAGCCAGGAGAGGGGGTCTTTTTCCCCGGATGTGGACCCAGCCAACAAGGCTTGAAAGTTGGGGTCAAAGCTATATCGGAGAGGTAAGTCCAGCAGCTGTACCGGGATTTTGTGTTGGTTGGCATATCGGATGGCCTGCCATTCTGGAGAGAAAGCGGCGAATGGGTAGAAGGTAGACTCCTTGGGTTGTTTCTCGTTATAGCCGAGTATGGCTACCGGAGGCTCTAACTGATCAGGCTGGACCCATTTCAGCAGTGGATCAAACTCAGGCGGCCCTTCTACCAGAATCAAATCTGGTTGAAGGGCCGCCAATTGCCGAACAACTTGTCGGGCGGAGCCGACACCGTGGTGGCGGATACCTAAGACATGGATGGGCACTGTTTAGGCTAGTCTATCGTTGAATGGAAACGGGCATGGCATCGTCGTAGCTGCCAGTGATGATGGGGGTTTGCATGCCATCGGTGTACTCGCGGACATTTTTGTAAACGTAGCGGTACAATTCGGCAATGGTGACCAATTTGTCTCCATTGTTGTCTGCCTTTCCTTTCAAGCCTTGAAGCAGGTAATAGGTAAAGATACCCTGGCGAAGGCCATGGTCTTCCAGTGAAAGTTCTTCTTGTTGGCTGGACATCAAGAGCGCAACTCCTCCGTCAGAGTCTTCGAAGGCTTGGTAGAAGCGCTGTAAGGTCACGGAGGCGGGGCCTTTAGCCGCTAGTCCATCGCGAAACTGCATGGAGCCAGAGTAGCAAGCGTCGGCGATACAAAGCTTGTGCTTTGCTTTGCTTTGTGCTAGTACTCGTTTTACCTCCTCGTGCCGCAGTTTATTTTTGTAGCCGTCGTAATCTACGGGCAAGAAGCAGCCATCTAGTCCGTGGCCGCTGAAATAGAGCACCACTACGTCGTTTTCGTCTGCCTTAAGGAATTTATTGCGCATGGCACGCAGGATATTTTCGCGGGTAGCGGTTTCATCTACCAGAAGTTCAATTTGGCTTTCTGGTAGAGCTCCACCTTCCGGGCTTTTCAGAAAGGAATAAAACCGGTATGCATCGTCATCTGTAAATTTAAGGGTAGGCATGGCCGAGTATTTGCCTACACCAATCACGATGGCCCAGATTTTGACATTGGAGCTGGGTTCGAGTCGAACGGGATCACTGGGCATAATTTCGTCTGAATCTAGTTCACGGATAGGCGAGCCAGCGAGCCAAACGGCTCCATGCACCCTGCCGGTATGGAAGTGCATGATCCCTTCACCATTGGGTGCATTGTTGGACCATTGTCCTTCGTAGCGGTCGCCATTGGAGTAGAAGCAAGTTCCTTTACCGGAGGGATACCCTTCTTTGAATTCGCCGATCCAACGGGAACCATCGGGGTAATCGAAATAGCCGGTGCCGTTGGTGCAAAAGGTTTTGTTGCATTGGCGGAGGCCTGCAATATCTGTTTTGCTGCGCGCTTTGTTGGGTTGCGTTGGATCGGGCGCATTTACCCGTATAATGGGGCTCGTGTAGGCAGGCGTTGTTGGCCCTCCATCGGTAGAGGAGGTTGTAACGATGGACTGGCTGGTTCCAGATTGGGTGGAATAGCTGGGAGCGGTGATGACTTCGGTGGTAGAAGCTACCATCTGGCCCAAGTTCCAGGTGCCCCGTACCTTTTTTTGGTCAGAGGTAACCCAGATACCGTTTCCGTGTTTTTTATTGGCGATCCAGCTGCCTTGGTAGTAGCTGTTATTTGGGTAGTACATGGTACCCTGCCCTTCGAATTTACCTTGATTGAAATTGCCCTCGTAGCGTTCTTTGGTATTGAACTTATAGGTACCGTTGCCCTGGGGTTTACCGCCCATCCATTCTCCGGCGTATTCGTCGCCGTTGGTGAAGCGGAAAGAACCTATTCCGTTTTGGCAGTTGCCGCTGAGGCATTGTGCCTGGAGGGGGTTGGATGAAAGAGCGATGGTGGCAAGGCAGAGAACCGAGAAAACGAAGCACTGAAGTGAACCCTTCATGATATGGTATTGGTTGATTATTTCGGTATCTAACGTGGCGGTTGTTTGGCTTGTTGTGATACCGAGGATTAAAGTGATGTAGAGAGTGGATAAAAACAAATCGCT
>CANHDG010000156.1 GCA_947459365.1 Saprospirales bacterium | reverse complement strand
AACACCTGCGCAGTCAAGAATCCAATTATCGATACCTTATTCAAAAGCAACTGATTTCTGCGGAGAACCAAAGCGGCAGCTTCGAAATCCGCTATGATCGTTTATTGGCGTTGCCTTATCCAAGCTCTGGACTTTGGGAAGTACTGCATCCGCATGGATTTACCGCCGAGCAAGTCCGGCAAATGCTCCTGCTTCTGGAAAGCCCTGGAAAATCTTTCCTTTCCAGCACCGGTGTCCGGGTAATCACTGACCGCAACTGCTTATTGGTGCAGCCCTCTCCGGACCAACCTATTGCCCAAAGCAGCACGATTCACCTAGAGGAGGATGATCTCTTGGTACGCCTTCCTGCTGGAGGGCGTTTAATTTTAACAGATTGGGAGCCTGGCGCCGGTTATCCAACCGATTCCAATTCAGTGGTAGTGGATCGAACTGTACTCCGATATCCACTAAAGGTTCGAAACTGGCAGGCGGGCGACCGATTTCAACCGTTCGGGATGGAAGGTAGACACAAAAAATTGCAGGACTTTTTCACTGATTTGAAGTTGAATATAGTGGAAAAAGAGGCGGTCCAGGTATTGGTAAATGGGGACCGACAAGTGATTTGGGTGATTGGGTATCGCTTAGATCATCGTTTTCGTGTTAAATCTACATCAAAAGAAATGAAAAAAATCAGTTGGCTAAAATAAAATTTGCCCATCCAACTAGTAATACTGTAAATTTGCGACTTCATTTTTTACCACTCTTTGATTCAACTAATGGATGAACCCAAAGTAAGATACAGCGACACCGATCTGCAAGGATTTAAAACGCTCATTGAGGAAAAGATCTCCAAGGCGCAGGAAGAACTGGAATTCACTCGTAACCAGATCGCCGAATTAAGCGATACCGGCTTTAATCAGCAAAATGGTGATATGTACGATGATTCCGGCGCCCACGCTGATTTGGAATTCATGACCCGGATGGCTGCCCGACAGGTGAAGTTTATTGAAGATCTGCAAAAGGCATTGCTTCGTATTCAGAACAAAACGTATGGTGTTTGTACGGTGACCGGAACCTTGATACCGAAGGAGCGCTTGAGGGTGGTGCCCCATGCTACGAAATCAGTGGACGGGAAAAACATTGCCAACAAGAACAAAATTACGCCTGGAGGAGATGCAGAGGGAGAATCTTTCCCCACAGAGGAAAGCTCCCGTCCCGCCGGAAAGCCGGTTGCTGATCAGGTTCGTATGGCAGCTCCTCGCGCCAAATCATCGGATGATTGGGAGCTGGACAATGAAACCTTGGAGGATGCTGGATACCGCAACTTGCCAGGAGAAGAGGAGGATAATTAAGCATCCGCTTCTTTTTCGACAAAAGCGCTTGCTTTTTTGGCAAATACTAAGTCTTTCTCGGTGATGCCGTCGGCGTCGTGCGTGCGAAGTCGGAGCGTTACCGTTCGATAGGTTCCGCTCCAATCTGGGTGGTGCTGAAGTGCTTCCGCCAATAAAGCCACCCGGGCAATAAAGCCGTACGTTTCGTTAAAATCCTGAAAAAGAAAGGTTCTTTGCAGAAAACCGTCTTGAAGGGTCCAATCTGGCTGGTCTTTTAGCCAAGTTTCTATCTGTGCGTCTGTTAAGATTTCCATGTTTTAGGCGGCATTTCTAGCTGCATTGATGATTCCGAACATGGCACGTAGCGCCATTTTTCGGTACAATTCCTGTTCCTCCTTGCTTATTCCCTCCGAACGCAGTTGTTGAAGGGCAAACTGCTGGATGGCAATTAAGGGCAGTACGATTTGTTCACGCAAAGCAATGCTTCGACGGGAACCAGGATTTTCTGATAATAGGGTAGGGTTACCGCTCACCCATTGAAGCTGCTGTATGGATTGTAGGTATTCTTCTTCCAGTTTTTTCCAAAAAAGTCCAAATTCGGGATCTTTTTCCTGGTACCGGGTCACCAGGAAATTGCTTTTTGCCAGCGACTGCATCGAGTTTTCTACCAAGGTTCTGAAAAACAGGGAATCTTGGTACAACTTCCGAAGCTCTTCCGCTCTTCCTGCTTCTTGAAGTTGCCTCAATGCGGCCCCAAAGCCATAATATCCAGGTATGTTTTGCTTCATTTGTGCCCAGGCGCCTACGAAAGGAATAGCCCGAAGTCCTTCCAGCTGCAGTCGTCCACCCGCATTTCGTTTGGTAGGTCGGCTTGCGATGTTGCTATCACCATACCACTGCAAAGGTGTCATTTTTTCCAGGTAGGGGAGGAACTGAGGATCTTTTTTTAGTTGAAGGTATGATTCGTAGGCGGCGGCGGCTAGTTCATCCATCAACATCCGGTCTTGCTCTGTCAGCTCGTTTCCGTGGGTGCCAAAGAGATGGTTTTCTAATCCAGCGGTAAACAGCCGTTCAATGTTATAACAGGCGGCTACCTTGGTGCCATAAGTGCTGCTGATTGTTTGGCCCTGAATGGTCACCTGAATTTCCCGGTTTTCGATTTGCATGCCTTGAGCGGCATAATAACTGGCGTTGTTTCCACCTCCTCTGCCAGGCGGGCCACCTCTTCCGTCAAAAAACACGACGGAGACGCCCTGTTCCCTGCTAATTGCGGTCAGGATTTCCTTTGCCCGGTAAATACTCCAATTGGCCCTCAGGTAGCCACCATCTTTGGTTCCATCCGAAAAGCCCAACATGATGGTTTGCTGATTTCCCCTTGCTGCCAAGTGGACTTTATACTCCGGATGTTGGTACAAGGTGCGCATCACTTCCCCCGCTTCTTGTAAATCTTCGACGGTTTCAAACAAGGGAATAATGTCCAGCGGGAAGGTGCCACCAGGACCCTCTGTTCCCAGTGCAAGTCGAGCCAATGTAAATACCTCCATTACATTTCGGACGCTTCCACAATTGGAAATTATGTACCGGTGACAGCCCTTCATTCCGTTTTGACGTTGAATTTGGGCGATCTGTCGGGTGATGGCAATGGTCTCGTACACGATGGAGCCTTCTGGAAAGCGGTGCTCGTCCAATGGAAATTGGGCACGGGCGAGCATTCCTAAGCGGTCTTCCTCCGTTGCATTCTCATAATCCTGGTGTTCTTGTTGGAAAATGGCTTCCCACACCGTTTCATGCACACTACTATCCTGGCGAATATCCAGGGAGGCAAAGTGAAATCCAAAAATGCGGACCTTCAGTAAAAAAGGATCTAATAAATTGAGAAAAAGCCCATCATGCTGTTCCACTAATATCCGGCGTACAAAGGCTAACTCTTGCTCTAATTCTTTGGCAGAGGTGTAAATGGCTGGACTTCCTGGTTGATAGAGGGTCGCATAAAGTCTGGCATCCATCGCAATAATGCGTTCTTCTACCCCGGAGAAGGTAAGCCTGCGGCGTAATTGCCGGATGTCTTTGTAGTAACACCTCAATATCCCTTCCCGGAGGCGTAGCGTGACATCGCGGCTTAACTCTGCCGTCACAAAGGGATTCCCATCTCGATCTCCCCCTGGCCAAAATCCCAAAGCCAATACTTCTGGGTGTTGGAACGTAGCCACATCCTGTTCCAGCGCTGTGAGCAGCCGGTAAATAATATCAGGTAGGGCATGGTAAAACACATGTTCTAGGTACCAGCTCAAGCTCAGGGCCTCATCGTAGGGAGTCGGTTTTTTTCGGTTAATAAAGGAAGTTTTTCCTAGCTGCAACAGCATCAGACGGATACGCTCCAAGTCTTTGTTTCCAATTTCTTTCCCCAAATCATCAATTATGGCAAGTACTTTACCTGGATAAAATTGAGTAGGGTGTGCGGTCAGCACCAGCCGAACGGTAAAATCTTGCAATTTTTGGATCAATTGATCCCGCAAAGAAGCACTGTTTACGCGGTTCAACAAATAGGATAAAGAACCGGCTCCATTTAACTCATGGGTCTCTTCAAACAGGGCGTCCTCTACCGAGTCAAACAAGACCACCTGCCGTTCTACATACCGAATAAAATAGGCCAACAGTTGCAGCCGATTATCGGGTGTTTCCTCTTCACAGTGGACTTCCCAGAACGAATGAATAATTTCTGCGGGACTTTTTCCCTTGCGAAAGCCCTCTTCGCAGGCATCCGCAAAGAGGGATAACAAGGCCCCTTTGACGTTGATTTTCTCAAACGGCAACCGCAAAAACAAGCTGTTGTAGGTATGGTAGAGGAGGTCGGATCGGTCGGTATTTGCCATGAGAGTTCTGTTGCGCAACGGTCAGTTACTCGTTTATGCAAAAGTAGGATGCATTCTTAGTGTTTTAGCATTTTTACACCCATTATTTCCGATTTTACACCGATATTTGCGGAATGGCCTACGAATTAATCCACGAAAAAATTCCTATTCCGCTTCTTTCTCCTGCTGTGTTTGATGTGTACATGGAAAAGGGCTGGCGTTTTTTGGGTGATTTTATGCTTCGGCACAATGCGCTGCTGTACAAAGAGGTCCTTACCCATACCGTACCGTTGCGGGTTCGATTGGATGGTTTTTTATTTTCCAATAGCCAATCCAAAACCCTTAGAAAACACCTGGAACGTTTCCAGTACAGGGTGGTTCCCATTGAACTCACTACAGAGAAGAACCAGCTGTTTTTACGGCATTGCGACCGGTTTGAATTCGGTAATCATTACACCGATGTTCGCACATTTATCACGCGAAATTCTCGTTTCCTGCCGGTGCAAGGCTGGGAAATAGAAGTGTATGATCAAGCAAAATTAGTCGCCTGTAGCTATTTTCACCTGGGAGAACACGCTTTCTGTGCGACTTACTGTTTTTTTGATCCGGATTATACTCAGTTTAGTTTGGGTAATTTTACCATGTACCTCGAAATCGAACTGGCTATCCGCTTAGGAAAACAATACTATTACACGGGCTACGCGCACCAAACGCCCTCTCAGTTCGACTATAAATACAACTTTAATAACCTGGAGGCCATGAACTGGGAAACCGAACAATGGTCATCACACCCCAGGCTCCTTCCACGAAAGCGAGGTTGAGCAATTATGCCCGCCCGGGTGCCAAACCCCTAATAAAATAACCAGAACTACAACAGGAAGGCTTTCCAAGGGGAGCTCCTGAGGAAGTACCGTCCAAATAACTAAACATATACCTGCTAGAAAGGAGGCCATGTAGGCATGAAATCTGGATAGTTTACTGCGGGCGGCTTGAGTGAAAAGCAGCAGGTGGGTAGGCAGTGCCCAAAGAAGGTTGAAATTCCATTTGGTAGCCTGATGATCGGTCAAAAACCACAACGTTGCCATCACAGTACCCGCCAAGCCCAAAATAAACCAAAATACAGGCTCAAAAAATCGTCCGAAACCAGGGCGCAACCGACCTGCAATACCCATTACCAATAATATCCCGGTCATCAAAAAGGGGTGCCGCCACCAAGCGTTGCTCGACGTTGCTTCGATGCGAGGATAGTCTGGACCTACATTTTCAGCGAAAAGCAGGGACTGCCCATTTAAAAATCGAGCTCCAGAGACAGCATCGTGCAGGTAGTCTGGCAAAAACATACTTGAGTAGGTGTCTGCCAACCGATCAGTTGGTTTCCCCAACACCAGATTGATTCCATATTGTGTCCAGGGATGTTCCGTCAAATAAAACCCCAGAAGGTCTCGCAGTGTGGTACCCTCTGGTAGCCGATTGCGTTCCCACTGCAAGCTATCGTAGGTAGCTTTCTGAAGGATGTCCCGGATGCGTGTTGCGCAGTTGTCGTAAAAAAAATCGTACAAGTAGTCGCGATTTGCTGGTGTTGCATTTTCTTCCAACAAATCGAATAAATGCTGTTTCTGATCGGGCCGCAGCGCCAAAACTTGCTCCTTCATTTGACGTTGCTCAAGCCGGTTGCCATATTCAAAAGACCGAAAAGATTCAGTGGCCAGGCTGTAAAGCAGCTTTCCTCGTACAAAATTTAAGTAAAAATGGGGTTGATCAAAATCAAAGGTGCCGTAATTGTAAATCTTGTCGAGGCCTCGCTCTGGATCAAAAACGCGCAGGGCGCTGTGCCCAAACGTAGAATAAAGCTCGGCACCGGGGGCGACCGTCATCAGGCTGATTCGGGCGGTGCCAGAAAGGGTTATGGCCTGGCTAGTAAGGGAGCACAGTAATAATAAGGTAAGAAATAGCAGGCGCATAATCGGTCGAAAAGGGCTTATAACTGTACCAACCCTTCAGGTAAGTTCATGATTATAAGCCGTTTAGTGGTATCAATAGTAATGATCAACTCCTCATTCAGCGGAATGAGCACCTCTTTATTGTGGTGGTTGACTACCGCCATCTCTTGGTGCGGCATACTGAGGATTTCTGTAATGAGCCCAATAGCTCCTTCCGCCAAATCCGTTAAGAGGTATCCCTTGAGGTAATAATACTCCTGTCCATTGTCCTCCGGATCGATGTCTTTCGGCAATTCATTGATTGGCAGAAAAATACCTTTGGATTGAATTTCAATCGCCTCCTCCCTGGAGTTGATGTCTTCTAAGCGCAGGATAATTTCTCCGGCTCCACGGACTGTTTTGATAAAATAGGGTATTTTCTTACCTTTTATCTCCAGGTAAATGCGTTCGGCCTCGAAAAAAACCTCCTCGAAGGGCTCTTCAATTTCAACTTTGATTTCGCCGTTGATTCCATGTGAACGACGGGTATATCCGATTTGACCAAATTCCATCATGGTGCGAATGTACGAAAAGATCTAGTTTTCGAAAAAATATCCGACCTTTGTCTATCAAATTAGCACTTTTTTTCGTTCCATCTCATTACTCCATTAAAAGTGCTTTTTGGAACGACCGCACTTTTATTATGTGTGGATTTGATCTTATATGAACCTTTTTTTTCCAAACGTTAACCGTCTATTTTTCACAACCATGAAACACATTCTGTCAGTTAACTGCCTGTTTTTT
>CANHDG010000155.1 GCA_947459365.1 Saprospirales bacterium | reverse complement strand
TAGCCGTCGCAGAACCAATACCATTTTGTTCACCGTCCACGCTCGCACCCAGTTTCAAGCCCGGGATGATTACGTGTACAGCGCCATTTTCGGCCATCGTCGTGTTGAATACATCCCCGTTGCCAGATTCTGGCAAGTCACCATAATCCAAAAACGCAAAGCCTTGGTCATGGGTCTCATCTGTCTGTCCATCCGGGAAAGTTCCAACTGCAGCAGGAGACGCATCCCCTAAGCCGTTCTCATTCGTAGGCATATTCGTTACGTCCGAAATCGTAAAGGTCTCCATCGCCATGGACAAGTCCATGCCCGTGATCGAACCATCACTGTCTACCGTGCTGCCATTCACCTGACCGCCAATATTGTTGCGCGTAGGCGTCATGTTCGCAGGGGTTGTGAACTTCAATTTATACGTACCATTGATCAAACCACAGACGTAGTACTCACCCGTCGCCTGACCAGATACTGGTCCTGTCGTCGTCTGGTACATCACGTCATCGCTGTCGCCAATAGTGCCATTCGCTCCAGCCCAGGTCAACATCACATTTACTCCATCAATTCCAGGCTCGCCGGCATCCTGAAGCCCGTCAAAATCACGGTCTTCAAAGACAATGTTGCCCAGCTTACCCAGAGGGAATTTATAATCCTCAATCTCACCAAAAGGTGGCGTTCCAAGCTGACTATCTGCAGCCAAACCACCATCCGGACTCAAACGGAAGCGGGCCATCGCATTACCCTCAAAGAAAGCAGCACCGACAGGTACCTCGAAGGTCAATTTTGCACCCGTTAGTCCGCCAACAGGCACAATAGCGCCAGCTGGAGCAAAGCTTCCGGTAGTCAACTGTTCATTCGATTCAAACGTACCGTTGCCGTTGAAATCCACCCAGGCCTGCAGTACTGCAGATGAAGTGGTCATATTCATCGCATCTACCATAAAGCTTGATGTGGAACCAGGAACCATTGGGCTCGCCAGCATAACTCCGTTCTCATCATCTCCAGCAGGAGTAGAAGTGCCAAAAGTGGCCAAACCGGGGTCACCATCATCACCAGCTCCCATAGATCCCGCCATTGGATCAGTAACACCATCCAACTCAGCATCTACCGAACTTCCCAACTTCAAATCCTCCGTCACAATGTGCGCAGGCGGATTGTCGCTACCACTTGTATTATAGGTATCTGCCAAATCACCAAAGTCAAAGCCAATCACAGTAATCATGTAGTCTTCTACCTCACCAAACCGCTCGGACCCTGTTGGATCGATCGAAGTGTCGTTTGACAAGCGAAGACGCAAACCCACTTTTTGTCCAACTACAGCGGTATCAGGAACAGTAAAAGCAAGAATCACCTCTGCATTATTCGAGCCATCAGGAACAGTCACCATGGCCATCTCAGCAGCATCCGCAAAATCACCATCTGCATTAAAATCTACATAACCAATCAACTTGGCACTACTTCCAGAAGTATTGGTCACGTTAACCGGAAGTGCAACAGGCTGGGTAATAATAAAATCTGGCATATCCACTACCCCATCCTCATCATCGATACCAGAAAAGTCGTCACCACCAGTAGTCTCTCCTGCACATGCCTCTGGAACACCGTTATCCTCAATATCAACGGTTGCACCCATAAATAAAGTAGGTGTCTGAAGTACCCCGTGACGAGCTCCATCCTCTGCACCAACTGTTGGATAAGGCGTCGGCAAATCACCCCAATCCTGACAAGAGTAAGGGAAATTGTTGTTCACAATAAAGTCACCAGGCTCCAAATACATCGTTGTGTAAAAACGATTCTGAGGACACGTGTACACATCTAGAAAATCATCTGTATTATCGTCCCCCGCCCCTACAATGTATGGGTTGTTAAACATTAAACTGTCAGGAGCATCCAGGTATCCACCGTCCAGACAAGTCACAGATGGAGAAAAACCAGAAGGATCAGTTACGGATAGAATATACTCACCAGTCTGATCGACAAAAAACTGGTAGTAGCCGTTAGTACCGTTCTGCACCATGTAAACAGTACTGCCGGCTGGACCGGTAACAGTCACCAAACCACCATCCAAAATTTCACCGGTGTGCTCACAATAAATATATCCTAGAGGGTCAATTAAGTTGTCATTTGCATCCAACCCATCAGGAATACCATCAAAATCTTTATCACAAACTACCCCGGCATCGAACGTAACATCTGCCAAAGTAGAATCACCCGACCAAGTAAAGCACCCTGTAAAATCCATAGTATTTCCAGGTAAGGAATACTTCACATCCGAATCGCTTTCATCCTCCGTATTCCCTTCGATGTTTGGTATGGAGAAATACAGGTCAGCCGCATTGGGTAAGTCCGTAAAATCAAACTTCAGAGCATACGTGCCCGCTGGTAAATTTTGGAAAATATAGTTACCACTGGTATTGGTGGTATCTGAAAAGCCAGCCAAAGCCGTAGTCGGCTCATTGTTTACACAAGTATGAACCGTCACTACAACCCCTTCAACACCAGCTTCACCGGCATCTTGCCGGCCATTGAAATTGTCATCTTTCCAAACCAGGTTACCTAAGCCGGGAACGTTCAATCCAAAATCAAGCGAGAAGTTGTTTTCACCAGGCCCTCCAGTCGAAAAACAAATCGCATAACGTCCTCCAAAATCAGCTGTTTCAACTGCATCAGAGTCGTTGTTGTCATTGCCATTATTCGCGGTAGAGTTAGCGGTCGTGATCTTATAATATGCATCCTCCACTTTTAATGCCCCGTTTACATAACTGGCACTATCTCCCAACACCACCGCATAATCCATTCCGCTCACTAGATTAGAGAAGGAATACGTACCGTTGGAGGCAGTAGTCGTGCTGGAAATAAAAGTAAAGGCACCTCCCTGTTTTTTATACAGTTCCATCTGTAATCCAGCCAATGGAGCCTCCCCAGGATCTTGAACACCGTCAAAATCACTGTCCTCCCAGACATAGTTTCCTACCTGTACGCCCAAGGTGGCATTTGGTAAAGAAGATGCTGGCAACAATTCAATATCCCCCAAACCAGCAGCTTTACCAAAAATAGCAAATCCGCTGTTCAAGATATCATAGCCTCCCATCGTTTTACCCGTACGGTTGCTTATCAACTTCCATCCATTACGAAGAAATCCAGTAACGTCAAAAACGGTTGCAACTGCGTAGTCATAGCTCGGGTGCATCGCTAAAGAACCCAAGGCCGTTTCCTGGTGCGGACCGTAGTCGTCTTGGTAATAAAATTCTCCACCATTTATACCTTGAGCGTTGTTCGCACCACTAGAAGTATAATAACCTGCAGTAGCATTGCTCTCTACAATGTATTGGCCAGAATTCAGGTGAAACTTAAGCAACTCACCACCCGCCAAGGAGTTATACAAAGCAGTTGAACTCTGATCAGGACTGTAATCTGAACCTCCCAACTGGTACCCTGTACGGTCAGCAATCGCTAAAATCAAGTTACCACTGTTATCAAACTCAATATCTGATACCATTGCCTGTGGCCCACAACGGAAGGAAAAGGCACCACCATCAATCAACTGACTGAAGTTGCTTACCCATGGTATGAAGACATCGCAAGGCCCCCAGGTATCCCCCCGTTCGTAGTTGAGCGAAATATCAATAATTTTGGTAAAAACGCCGTTCACATATTCATACACAATACCGCGCATATCATCTGGATCCTGACTGGTCTGCGCTGAACAGGTTCCACCTATATATATTTTTCCCCCCTTGTACTTTAATGCAAATGGGCGCCAGTCTCCAGCTGCAGAACATCCCGGATCAGGGATAGCTACTTCCGAAACCAAGGATACCGCCGTCTGAAGCGGATTCCCAATTGCCAATGTAACAAGTGTTTTGGAAAATAAATTGACCACAAAAAGCGTATCCTGTGTATCATTTAAATCAATATCTCCCAGACCTACTTTACCTACCAAATCAAAAGCATCCGAATCGTGCGTAGGAGCTGTTGGACTTACACCCAAGTCCCGGACAATCGTACTCTCATCTCCCGTCAATATCCCTAAATCATCCAAATCCACCATCAACGAGGTGTGTCCATAGTACCGGTAAGAGGGAGCATTTGCCGTTGGACCATTCAAAAAAGTAGTTAAATCAGTCTTGTATATGGCTCCCAAACCATCCGGACCCCAAGCCGCGTGCCGACGTAAAAACGCAGAGGAAAGCATGTTCTTACTATTGGTCTGATAAGCAACACCCCAAACAGCACCTGTCTCAGATGCCTTCGCTACATAAAAGTTACCGTTAGGCCCGGTTATTCCAGCACCGTATGGCGTACTGAATTTATTGGCTACCAAAGTCGGATCATCACCTACCTGACTTCCAGCAATAAACGGGTCCCCTTTTCCATAACAAGGCGTAATCAACCACGGATCATTATCCATAAAATCCGCTACCTTATAAATCCCTAAATCGTTATTGCATGTACCAGTCGTACCAAATTGAACGCTGGTCTGACTACCAGGCCCCATCCGACCATCTAAAAATGAATTGTCTACCACATACTCAATACGAACCATTGTGTTTTCAGACAAATTAGTGCAGGCCCACAAACCATTGATACCAGACGCTGTAGTGCAAACCAACTGATCAAAGGCATCATAAATCTTAACCGATACACCTGTAATCCCGTTTTCCGCAACCTCCCGGATACCGTTCGAGTTGTAATCAAAAAATACCCGACCGCCAATGGCCCCAGGACCACTGCAATCCGGTGGCGCACAAGCTGGAGGCAAGGTCACATCCACCGAAGTGGCAGTGCAGGTCCCTCCACTAAATGCTGCCGTAACCGTCGAAGTCGATGCATCCGGTGTGACAATAAATTGAACGTACTTCGGGTGACCACTCACCGCAGGATTAATGGTCTTGGTCTCCCCAAGAAAATTAACCTGAATCGTCTGACCAGCAGGTGCGTCCGCCCAGTCGACAAATACCGCCACCAACACCTTTGAACTCATGCTCGTCTCGTCATAAGTACACTCCCCTACGCTAGTCCCCGTAATCGTCAGACTACACGCAAAGTCGCCAGGTGCCACCGCGGAATTCCTTTGCGGTGTGGTTTTGGCATGAACCCCTATACCAGCAAACGGAACTGCTAATAAGAGGCTGAACGCAAGTAAATTGCGAATCATTGAACTTTTCATGAAATAAGAAAATTGTTTACAAGTAGCCGTAACGTCCTACAGGTTCCGCTTCCGTCACCAGACTCGAAAATGCAATGTTTTTCTGCTCATTACTCCGTAACAAGATCCAAACAAAAGTGCGTACCTATTGTCGTATGCGGACACAAGGACGCCTCCAAACTACTTATTATGTAAAAAATAAATTATAAAAAAGATTGTTTCTAAAACGATAACTCATCCATCGTTTTCTTCTAGTAGCATAATTGTATCAAGAATGTTTGTAAAATAGTGGAAATCAAACCACATCCTAGGCTACACCCGAAAAAAATAATCCATTTTGTCTTCTCAGAAAATAAATGGAACTCGATTATACCCTTCAGTAGCGACTCTTCCAACTATTTGAATTTGTAAAAAAATTGTTTTAATAAATAAATCCCTCTAAATTAAATCTTAAATACAAGTCTTACTAAGCTCCGTAAATAGATGACTCTTGTCAAAACAGGCGTATTATTAGATGCCAATCCTTGGGGCAAATCCATCGGCCCAAGAATAAGTACGTAAATCTTATGACCTTTAAAAGATACCGATTCAAAAAAATCAGCTCCTTCAAATCAGATCACTGCGCTAAGTGTGGGTAACTTCAACTTAAACAAGCATAAAAGGGAAAACAGCAATTTCTCTGCGTCGTAGGTAAATAGTATTGTTCTCAAAATCACATAAAATCAAACGTCAACAACAAGTGAATAATCCTATCGTGGCACCGCTACACCAGACTTCCAAAGCCCGGGAATCCAAAAAAACTTAACACATCCAAGTTCCAATCAAATAAATGAACCTTAAATGCGAGCTGTAGTCAAACAGAAAAACAATGTAACGGAAAAATACTGGGTAAGTACTCAATGAAAAATCCGAGGAATAAATTGTTTTCGCTGCTCAAATGATTGTCGATGCAAGTTTCTGACAATTCCCAAACATATTCAAGCAAAAGCCAATTTTTATTTTCCAGCAATCCATTTATACACAGGTTATTGAAATATATAATTATTTTTTCTAATTATTTATTTACTTTATACCGATATACTAAATATCTCTCCGACCATCTAACTGCCACAAAAATTCAGTAATTACTATTTCAAGCCTAAATGGCACAAGAAACTCAAAAAAGGGTCCCTGGCCTGTCAACCGGGGAGCAGGCCGACCTGTTATCTTCATAAGCAAATCCCCGCCTGACTCGTTTGCCAAGCGGGGATCAGCCCTGTATATCTACATCATGAAAAAGTTCCGTGTATCGGTGGTTTTCGTTGGTGTTGGTGGTTTGGGTTCTGAAACAGGGCGCCAGATTCATTTACCCGGCGCCTTGCTCTCATCTACATCTAAAAGTCGTTTGCGCTTTTGTTGATACAAAGATCAGGTGATAACAGACGTGTTAAATGGACAATTACCCTTCCTTTTTATAGCGTAATTTCTTGTATTTTTTGATATTATTTCTGTTTAAATTGCTGATTGTTATTTATTTATAAAACAACAAAATAAGCCCACATAGCTAATATTCATCTGAAATTATGGATCCAGAATATAGAAATAAAAAAATGGGCAGCAAGCAAAAAGCTCACTACCCATTTTTCATCTCCTATCTTCTGATCAATTGGAGTCTATTGAGATGGCAGGGCTACGCCCCTTGGTATCCGTTATGCCGGGAAAGTCCAGGTAAAATGTTGAAAAATAAAAAATGGGCAGCAAGCAAAATGCTCACCACCCATTT
>CANHDG010000154.1 GCA_947459365.1 Saprospirales bacterium | reverse complement strand
GTATCAACAATCCTTTGATTATCTATCCGATTCTATATGTCTTTTATTCTATTCTCACTCTCCGTTTGGGGCTGCAAAGATACGATTAACCGATTTTAACCACCAAATTTTTTCGTAACTTTTTTTTATTTTTTTCTGAGGCGCATTTCGTTTAACACGTTTCCCTCAAAATCGGCCGCAAAGGTAATGCAAGTATTTTTATACCGCCAAATTTATTTTAAAGTTTTTTCATCTTTTTTTTGAATCCGTAAAGATCCTCCAGTAATCAAGCCTTTCGACTGTCTAAAACAGAGAAATTAGGTTCTGACTACTCTATTAATCTATTTTAGGCATTCAAATGTGAACTACCTTTGTGTAACTCAAGTCACCTTCCATACCTAAAGGAACCATGCAATTTTGCAGCATCATAAAAACAACAGTCAGTCATGTTTAACAAAGGTTCTAAATCGTACAGTATTTTTAATTTAAAGTGCCCGCAATGTCAAGAAGGAAATGCGTTTGAAACCGGGAGCTGGTCATTTAAGAAATCCTTTGATATGAAGGAGACCTGCGAATGTTGCGGCTTGGATTACTTTCCGGAGCCTGGGTACTACTATGGTGCCATGTTTATCTCTTACATATGGACGGGCTGGTTCTCCTTATTATTTGTAGCGGTGTTTCACTGGATCCTAAAGTGGAGCCAGGAGGTGGCTTTTGGGCTGTTGATTCTTTTTTTGGTGGTAAACTTTGTGTACATCTTCCGTATTTCTCGGATGATGTGGATTAACATCAATGTAAAATACCAACCTGATATTCTTCGTAAATCTGAAAAATAACGATACGTATGAGTTACTCTGAGGTTTTTCTCAACTCGTTCAAAGGCTATGCCCAGTATATGTGGCATGAGGTATTGAACCCCCACTGGGGCAATTTTTTCTATTGGTTGATCGCCATTTCGGTAGTGGTTTACTTGCTGGAGCTCTTGTTTCCTTGGAGAAAAAATCAACCGGTATTGCGCCAAGACTTTTGGTTAGACGGTTTTTACATGTTTTTTAACGTGTTTATTTTCTCTTTGATTGGGTATGCTGCTCTTTCAAATGTGATGGTTGAGTTGTTTAACGACTTTTTACAAGGTACGTTTGGTATATCGAATTTAGTCGCTATTGAGATTGGCTCCTGGCCGCGTTGGGCGCAGTTGTTAACCCTGTTTTTGGTTAGGGACTTTGTTCAATGGAACACGCACGTGATTCTACACAAGGTACCGTTTCTGTGGCGTTTTCACCAAGTACACCATTCGGTGGAACAGATGGGCTTTGCGGCACACCTTCGCTACCATTTCATGGAAACCTTTGTGTACCGTACCATGGAATACCTTCCTTTGGCGATGATTGGCTTTGGTATTCAAGATTTTATTGTGGTGCATTTGTTTGCCCTGACCATTGGGCACCTGAACCACGCCAATATCTATTTACCATTGGGCCCATTGAAATACCTTTTCAACAGTCCGCAGATGCACATCTGGCACCATGCGAAGGAGTTACCCAAAGGCACTTCTGGGGTTAATTACGGCATCACCTTGAGCATTTGGGATTACCTTTTTGGTACAGTTTGGATGCCACATGATGGCCGAGATATTGAATTGGGATTTGAGGGTGTGGAAAAATACCCTCATGGATTTTTGGAACAAGTAGTAGAACCCTTTAAAAAAGAGCAATGATCAACGACTGGAAATTTATAATCATGTTTTGCCTCACGTTAGGTTTGGCACCTTTTTTTCCAGAGCCCCATCTTTTTGGAAAAATTCGATGGGTAGCAGGCGGAGCCATTGGAATGAAATGGTTGGATTGGTTTGACCTATTCTGGCATGGCGCTCCTTGGGTCTTGTTGCTGCGGCTCCTGATCCTTAAAGTTTTGAAAAAAGCATAAAAAAAGCCCGGTTGGTTGTTCCAGCCGGGCTTTATTCATTATTTCCCCTTAAAGATAATTTCTACCCTTCTATTCTTTTTATAACACTCCGGTGTATTTTCTGTACAAAGCAACTTGGACTCTCCTTCTCCGTGGGAATCCATTTCCTCCCCATCCAAACCGGCCTCGATCAAGGCTTTTTCTACGGCTTCTGCCCGCTCGAAGGACAAGACCAGATTCGATTCTTCTGAACCAGAGGGGTCGGTATGTCCTACCAGGGTTAACTTCAAGTTTTCACGCAGCACAAATTCTGCTAAAAATCGAATTTGTGCTACTGCTGCTGGTTTGAGGGTTGATTTACCCTGATCAAAAAGGATGTCCGCGTTCAGACTTGTTTTTTGGGCCATTACCTCTTTAACAGTTTGAAGCTGCAGGACCGTGATCTCTGCTAGATCTTGCTCTGTCAGGGTGATGGGAGCTCCGTAGTATCCTTTTTTAATAGCAGATAGGGTCATCGATTCTTTTTCCGGGATAAACACGGTCACCCTTCCACCTCCTGGAGGGGTTCGGTATTGTCCAATCAGTTGCCCGGTTTGAGATTGCCGAAGCTCAACCAAGGCGTTGGGCATGGGCTCCCCTTTTTCGTTTCTTACTTCGATTATCATCGAAACGACCCGTGCTTCTGGGCGTTGCGCATCAGGGAGGGCTACCGAGTAGAGGTCGTCTTTTTTTTGTTCATCTGGCCCAGCAAAGTAAGCAGTGGAGCCATCTGTGGTCACCACGTAGCCCCAATTATTTCCCGAATTATTAATTCCTTTACCCAGATTAACTGGATCACTCCAATTGAGCCAGCTGTCGTCGAGTCGAACGCTTCGGTACACATCCAGCTCTCCAAGCCCTCCTGGTCGATTGGTACTGAAATAAAGTGTCCGCTGATCGGGGTGAATAAAGGGGGATCGATTAATAGATCCAGCGTTCACAGGCACCGGCAGCCGAACGGGCTCTGACCAGGATCCATCTTCCTTTTTAGCAGCTGTAAAGACATCAATCAATTCCTGGCTGCGGTCTTTTGTTTTTCCCGCAAAGAAAACCCGTTGTTCACCGGGTACAAAGTGGACATCTGCGACCCAAGTAAAGGCAGAGAAGTCCAAGGGAAAGCGCTGTGGAGTGGCCCAGCCTGTCAGGGTTCGTTCGGAGGTAAATATTTTTCCATTAATAAATAGCACAAGGGTGTTCCCGTCGGCAGTAAAGCAGAGGGGGGCTTCGTTTCCACTGGTGCAGAGTGAGCGAAGGAGCTGCGCCTCTCCCCAGCCATCTTTTTTACGCTCGACCAGGTAGATGTCTTCCCCACCGATTCCATCGGGGCGGCTTTCACCACAAAAGGCTAAAAAGCGGCCGTCGGAGGAAATTGCAGGAACGTATTCTCCTCGATGATTGGTATTGATATTTCCGCTCAATCGTTGTGGGCGAACTACTTCACCTGGTTGTGCTGCCAGGTGTTTCGTTGGGTAAAGCCAGGCGGTATCAGAAGGAAATTGGGGGGCAAACTGGTTGATCAGTTCTACAACTTGATCCCAATTTCCTTGGTCGATTTGGTAGCCCAAAAGGGATCTTAGTGCTTTTGCACCGCAGTCGCTGCCAGGACGTCGTTGGATAAACCGAATCCATCGCTCGCTATCCAGGCCCTTGTAGGTATCTCCGCATTGAATGCGAGCAGTTTGATGGTAACCCGCCAGCAGGTCTTCCAAGATCCATTGTTGTTCTTTGGGTAGCTGTTTTTTTTCAGTATCAGAAACTGGTTGTTGCAACAGCAGGTCAGCCAGATACGCCGACACATAGTTATCGAAGGGAGCGTCTTTGGTTTCAGCCAAAAACGTCAGGTAGCCTGCCACCGTGTTTTGGGTGATTGCTGACTCAAAATTGGATCTGGTGGAGTGTTGACTGAGATCATGATCGGGGTGTTTGCTCATAAAGGTACGAAGGGCCTCTGCGCTGGTCCCTTTTTCTGCTTCATAAAATCGAAGCAGGTCCTTTTTAAGCAGCCCTTCACGTCCTGGAAAATTTAATTTTAGGTATTCCAGGTGATTTTGGAGCAGGTAGGCCACTTTTGCGTATGAGTCGGCGCCCCCAGCATTTGCCTGTTTGCGCAGTACTTCCTTTTGTGCTTCGGTTGCTGCGGTTCGGATTTTTCCGGACATTACCTTTTGGTACAGCTTTAAAAACTGATCGAGGTCTTGTAACTCATCTGATTCGGCGAGTTCTTTCCAGCGATTTTCGACCAAGGGTCTATTCAGTTTTTTTAAGAATTCGGGAGAAAGGTCATAACGTTTTGCCCATTTTTTCTTTAGTTTTTTGTTTGAAAATGCGCGCAGTTGCTTTTCGACCTCTTGTTTCAAGACAAAAGCGGAATCGTAGTGATGGGCTGGATTCGTAGGAGCTGCCAGGCACTGCACCAAACCCCATTTAGCGGGGAGGGCGTTTTCTTTTTCGGACAATGCTTGGTTGAATGCGGCTTGTGCCTGTTCGAATTGTAGGTCATCCAGGGCCTTGTATCCGGTGGTTAACTGTGCCAAGGCGGGGGATCCGAGCAGGAGCAGGAACCCCATCAGGTATCCGAGGGTAATTTTCTTCATTTTAATTAACAGTTAGTAGACAGTTGGACGCAAGTTTAATGGGCAAATCCACCCGCGGGAAGAGCTTGAAGAGGGCTGCCGACCGGTGCCATTTTTACTTTTAGCTGGGCATCTCCGCCATTGTTAAAATACAACACTTTGATGTTATGCCAACCTCGCTGGAGGTACACCAACCCACTTTTTTCCTCCAGGCCATGGTCACCGCCATTGTTTACGATCAACTGCCCATCGATGTAGAGCATAGAGCCATCATCGGATTCGGTGGCGAATTGATAGCCAGTGGTTTGATCTACATTAAGGTATCCTTGCCAGGTCATTCCACATTTTCCGGCACACATGGGATCCAGAGAAAACTGATCTACGATTCCTACCACGAGGGTGGAGCAAGCCTCGAGTGTTTCGATGGAGTACTTATCGGATGCTTTTAGTTGTGCTAGCAAGCCGGGTTGGGGAGGACGAATGAATGTAAGGGCTGGAAAAAGAGCGTATTGATGCGCTGTGGCTGAGGCCTCTTTGCTTTCGAGCATGTTAGGCTGAAATGCTTTTGCGCGGAATTGCATGGATTTTTCTGGCTGAAACGGAGCGGAGTAGAGTGTGGAAGCTCCGGTAGGTTCGGAGCCATCGGTGGTGTACCGGATACTTGCTCCAGGTGCAGCGCGCATTACCACGGTCGGTTTCATGGACTGTGGATCGTAGTTTACTTGAACGGAGGGGGCATCCAGGTAAGCGCCAAAACCGGTTATTTTTACAGCAAAAGCCTGATCGGCTTTGATCTTGGATGGATGATAGTCAGGGAAATGAATGGTAACTCCTTCTTTTCCATTTTCAAAACGCAACGACTCATTGGCAGAAAGAAGGGTCACTGCCGTGGTAGCGGGCAGTGTTATGCCCTTAAGTAGTAGTTTTTTTGAAAGGGGGTAAACTGGTAGTAGAGCGTACAGGTTGTTGGTTTTGGGATTGTGGGTAAAAAACACCTCTTTGACAGCAAAACCAGGTTCTGGATAAAGCGTTTGCTTTAACAGGGCATCGCCACCGGTTTTCCAGCCATCTGCTTTTTCGGCGGAAAAATCCCTTCTCCCTTCGCTCCATTGACAATCCTGCTTCCAACGGCGGGTATGGTAAATGGCCTCTCCGTTAGCGGAAAGCCACTGACCAATGTCCAAAAGGCGTTCTTGCATGATCGGCGGGATTTGGCCATAGGCATCTGGACCGATATCGAGTAAAAAGTTCCCTCCTTTGGACACCTTATCAATCAAGTGCAGGATTAAGGTTTGGCTGGAGTTGTAATCCCAAGCGTCCTCGGCGCGGTTGTAGCCATAGGAGAAACCCATTCCGCGGCTTTCTTCCCAATCGTGCCCTTCAAAATCAAGTTCGGGTTGGTATTCTGGCGTATAAATTCCGGCATGATGAAAGCGGACACCACTGCCCCAGCGATCATTTGCCACCACGCGATCGCGTACGGGGCTTTGGGAATAGAGCCAGGAAAGAAACTCTTTTGATTTCCAGGTTTCAGGCGAAGCATCCCAGTCTCCATCTGCCCAAACCACATCTGGAGCGTATTTATTGACCAATTCATATAGCTGTGGGAGCATGTGTTCATTGGCATAACGGGCCTTATCTTGTTTCCAGATAGGATTATACCATTCATAAAGGGAATAATAGAGGCCAGGACGAACGCTGGTTTTGCGAAGGGCCGTAAACAGGTCACCGATCAGGTCTTTTTTGGGACCTCGCACAGCGGAGTTCCAGGGGAACCCCCAAGTTTTGGAGGCTGTTTCATTGGGCCAAAGGCAAAAGCCATCGTGGTGTTTGGAGGTTAGCACAATATAGCGAGCGCCAGCCAGTTCAAACATTTGTGCCCAGGCATCCGGGTCAAACTGGGAGGCTGTAAACTGATCGGCTAGGTCGTAATAGGATTTATTAGGAAAATTGAGTTGATGGAAGCGCTGAAGGGCTCCATCTTTATCGTTTTCGGTAAGCGAATGCAAGTACCATTCAGAGTAGCGACCCTTAGGGATAAAAGCGGGGACCGAATACACTCCCCAGTGGATAAAGATTCCGAATTTAGCATCGCGCCACCACTCCGGTGTGGGTCTGGAATCAATGGAGGCCCAATCGGGAGTATAAACAGGTGTTGGCGATTGGGCATGCAGGATGGAAATCAACAACAGAAAAACCAGAGGGGTCAGAACGCTACGCATGAGGAATGGGTATATTAATTAAGGATGCACAAAATTAGGCATTTGCCCGCAGAAAATGGTATTACCTGCGGAATGTCTACAATCGCCAAACCAACCCATTTTGCCAGTTAAAGATTTGGGAAGGGGCAGATTCTGGTAGCCCCGTATCTTTGGATAGGGCGAAATCAGTAGCATACCGCAAGTGTTTTCCAATAG
>CANHDG010000153.1 GCA_947459365.1 Saprospirales bacterium | reverse complement strand
AATCCTATAAGAAATACGAGCTGGTGGTACCCTATTACCTGACTCAAATCCTGTTTGCCCGAAATCAAATGGACGAAGTTATCCGGTACGGTGTCCCGAAGGCGAATATCAAGGAGATGCGTAATCAGGCTGAAATCAGCCAACTGGTCGGACAAGCCTATTTCCAAAAAGAGGACTTTGTCAACGCCCAGAAATACCTAGAATTTGCTGCAAAAATGAATGCCAGCTTTGATGCCAGCTCCTTCTACCAACTAGGTTTCGCCCAGTATAAAAACGGCTTCTACAAGCAAGCCATTGAAAATTTTGTACAACTTTCCAAAAAAGACTCCCTTCTTGGCCAAAACGCACTTTACCACCTCGGAGACAGCTATTTGAAAACCAACAACAAAATGGCATCCAGAAATGCATTCAGTCAAGCCTCTTCGGTTAAGTATAACCCTGCTATCCAAGAAGCGGCTTTGATGAATTATGCCAAATTAAGTTGGGAGCTCAAACAAGACCGAGACGCCCTCAAAGCTTTTCAACAATTTAGTCCCAATTCGACCTACTACGATGAGGCACAAGCCCTTATGGGGGAAGTGTACCTCAATACCCGCGATTATGACCGAGCGGTAGCCGCCCTCGAATCGGTCAAAAACCGCAGCACCCGACTCAACGAGATCTACCAAAAAGTGACCTATTTGCGCGGTCTTCAATTGTATCAAACCAACCAAAAATCGGAAGCTGCTCGTTTTTTCAACAAATCCATTGACTATCCAATTGACCGCCGGATCCTTACCCTTTGCTCTTATTGGCTGGGCACAATGGCGCACGAGGAAGGCCAGTACGATAAAAGTATCCAACAGCTGAGGGCCTACCTTCTACAAGCTGGTAAGTACAATGACCTCCCTGAGGAAAGCAGCCTACCCATGGGCAACTACGTACAAGGATATAACTACTTGAAAAAAAAGGACTACGATGATGCTTTTGACCACTTTAAATCCTGCGTGGATGGCATCAAAAAGAATAGTTCCAAAATTAACAACTCCAACATCTCCAGCGGGGTACTTGGGGATGCGTTCCTTCGCGCCGGTGACTGCCTTCTCGCCCAGCAAAAATACACCCAGGCCCTAACCTATTATAATGAAGCCATCAGCAAAAAATCGGGCGAATTCGAATATGCCATTTTCCAAAAAGGAATGATTCAAGGTCTACAAGATCGTCAGGTGGATAAAATTCAAACCTTGGAGTCGTTGGTGAACAACTACCCGAACAGCACACAGGTAGACGAAGCCTTGTACCAAATGGGTATCACCTACCTCACCAAGCTCAATAACACTAGCCAGTCTGCCGCAGCTTTCAAGAAAATTGTGCAAGAATTCAGGGGTCGTTCCAAGTTGATTGCTTCCTCCCTCAACTACCTTGGTTACCTTAGTTACAATCAAGGAGACCGAAATGCCGCCATCCAATATTTCAAACAGGTTTTCAGCAATAATCCCACTCAGGCAGAGGCAGAACTAGCGGAGGGCCGCCTGCGCGAAATTTATGCAGAGAAAAATCAAATTGATGAGTTTGTAGCCTTCATCGAAAGTATTCCCGGCAGAAAAGTATCCGATGTAGGACGGGACACCCTGACCTTCCACGCTGCTGAGTATCATTTTAATGCCGGAGACTACTCAAAAGCGATCGAAGGGTTTAATACCTATTTATTGAAATACCCCAATGGGCGAGAAAGTATCTACACCTATTACCTTCGAGGAGAGGCCAACCGCTACTTGCAAAAAAATAATGAAGCGCTTAAGGATTATATCGCGGTCACCAATCGAGGAACAAGCCGTTATTTCTCAGTTGCTGCGGAGACTGGAGCAAAATTGGCCATGAATCCAATAAAAGACTATTCCAGGGCGCTGGAACTGGGTAAAAAATGGGAGGAATCTGCCCAAAATACCCAGTCCCGGTTCGACGCACAATTGTTGCTTATGGAGGCTGCTTTCTTAAGTAACAACAGCACCGCTGGACAGGAATATGCCAACAAAGTAGTTCAATCCAACCTTGGCACCAGCGAGCAACAAGCAAAAGCACAGCTTTTTTTAGGGAAAATAGCGTACAACCGGGGTGACCTGAGCACTGCCATGACATCTTTTCAAAAAGTCACCCGATTGAGTCAATCGGAAAGCATGGCAGAGGGTTACCATTATACCCTTAAAGTTCTTTTCGATCAACGGAAATACGAAGAAGCAGAAACACTTCTGGAAAAAGCCAACCTGGAAAGTGCAGGACAAGATGATTGGATCGCCCGCAACTTTTTGATAGCAGCCGATATTAGCGCCAAAAAAGGAGATGTGCAAGATGCCAAATACATCTTGGAATCCATTATGGAAAATTACACCGGAGATGCTGCTGATATCCTGAGTTCCGCCCGTCAAAAATACATTGAACTCGGTGGTATCCCTCCAGGCGATCCCACCCCACAGTCCCGCTCGATTCCCAAACCAGGAAAAGTAGAAGTGCTGGAACTAGAAACTGGCAACTAACCTTGTTCGAACAATCGAACCAACTCTCACTCAACCTCTACAAACGTATGCGTAAAAGCATTTTTGTTATCGGAATACTCTCCTTGCCCTCCTTCCAGTTGGCAGGACAAGACATTAGCGGCCAAAAACTGGACCTGGAACGCAATTACCAGGCTCAGCTACCCGAATCTACTAAACGAGGGGTGACGCCAATCTTACCCCCTATTGACACCAGTACGCGCTTACAAGATTATTCAGTACCCGCCCAAGTGGCAAAGGTACCTCACGCGCCCCCGCAACTCAAGCCGCTGGGACTGAAAGCCGCACCCAAAGAAAAACAATACAACGGTCACCTCAAGGCTGGCGGGGGTGTACCAAGTGCCATTCTCGGGAATTTGGGTTATTCCTACGTGGGAGATGCTTTTCAAGCCAGCCTATGGGCCGAGCACCACCAAGCTAGCTCACAAGCCATTGAAAATCAATCTTTTCAGCAGACAAAGGTTCGCCTTAACGGGACAGCTGAAATCAACGAAGGACATGCGCTGGAATCCAAAATTGGATATGGCCGAAACCGAGTACATTTCTATGGGTACGACCATGAGCAATTTCAATTTGAAGCAGATCGGATACGTCAGCAGTTTCAAACCATTGACGTAAGTACTAAACTGTACAACAAGGAGCGGACCGATGCTGATCTCAACTATAACATCAGCCCAGCTTACTACCACTTGAAAGACGCCTACGGCAACTCAGAAAACGGACTAAAACTGGAACTGGGAGGCGATAAATGGTTTGCTGAAAAACACGTGTTTAGAATGTTGGTCAATACTGACTTTACCACCTTCCAGGATGTAGAAAAACAGCATTTGAACAACATTTACCTTCAGCCCTCTTTTACCTTTCATACCGATTTTTTGAAGCTGAAGTTGGGGGGTAATTTTGTAAGCAATCGAGATATTTTTCACATTTATCCGGACGCAGAGCTGAGTCTTCGAGTGGTGGGAGATGGCATTCAGCTTTTTGCACTGGCCAATGGTGATCTACGCAAGAACACCTTCCGCACCATGAGCACCTACAATCCGTTTTTGGAAATACGCTCCAATAATGCTACCCTCCGGAACACTGACTACCGCAATTATGCTGCGGGCATCAAGGGGTCAGCAAGCTGGATCAATTACTCCCTCCAAGGCGGATTTGCCCAAGCGAATAACCTCGCACTTTACCAAACCCGATTTACTAAGGTAGACAACCAAGAAGTTACCCGATTTGAGGTCCTCTACGATACCGTGAAGATGGTTCAATTTCAAGGAAGCCTTCAGCTGACTCCAATTAAAAACCTGGTGATCTCTGGTTTGTTAAGCCAGCGATTTTTCACGTCCACACAACAAGAAAAAGCATGGGGAATACCGGGGCTGGAAGGAACGTTCACTGGTGAGTATAGAGTCCTGGACGGAAAGGCAGGCTTAAAGGCCAGCTGTTTTATTGCGGATAAAATCAGCCGGTTGGATGCAACAGGCTTGGCAGGGGCAGATGGGGTTTTGGTTGACTTCAGTGTCGGCGGGAACTATCGGTTGGGTAAGTATTTCGGGGTATTTTTGGACATCAACAACTTATTTAATAACCAGCGAGAGCGCTGGCACAATTACCCTATTTTTGGAACGAATATCATGGCGGGGGTTACCGCTCGGTTCTAAATAAGCTGGGTTTTCGCCAGCAATGAATATAAAGGGCTTTTTCCGCTCGTGTCGCGAAAAAAGCCCTTTATATTTTATTTAGTATCTATCGCGGTTTCGAGTACTCCCTCCACCACACTCGACCTATTTATTAGTATACAACCTTAGATTTCATTTCATACAACAAGAAAGCAAGCATGTCAGCTGCCTCTGCAAGTACTTTATCAGTAGGTTTGCCTGCTCCATGCCCTGCGCTGGTATCAATGCGCGCAAGGATAGGACGTTCTCCTTGCTGGTTCTCCTGCAAGGTTGCTGCAAATTTGAAAGAATGTGCCGGTACCACCCGGTCATCGTGGTCAGCAGTCATCACCATCGTAGAAGGATAGGACTGCTTTTTGACATTGTGTAGGGGTGAATAGGACAACAGATTCTTAAACTCCGCCTCGTTAGCATCGCTTCTGCCATAATCTACCGCCCAGGCATAACCAATAGTAAACTGATGGTAGCGCAACATGTCCAAAACCCCTACCCTCGGGAAGCAAACCCCAAATAAGTCTGGGCGCTGTGTCATACAAGCACCAATCAACAATCCTCCGTTAGATCCACCCTCAATGGCCAAGCGCTCGGGGGCCGTATACTTTTGTTCAACCAAATAAGTAGCTGCGGCAATAAAGTCATCGAACACATTCTGTTTTTGAAGAACAGTACCTGCTTTGTGCCATTTTTCACCGAACTCACCTCCACCCCGAATATTTGCTACTACATAAACTCCGTTGTTTTCCAATAAAGCCGCCTTGGAAACAGAAAAGGTAGGCGTCAAAGAAATATTGAAGCCACCGTACCCGTACAACAAGGTTGGATTCGAACCGTCCATCTTCATATTCTTTTTGCGACTAATAAACATAGGGACCTTTGTGCCATCCTTGCTCTCAAACCAAACCTGTTCTGTCAAAAAAGCGTCCGGATCGAAATCTACCTTCGGTGCTTTGAAAACACTGGACTCCAGCGTAGTCAAATCCAAGCGGTAGATGGTATTTGGGCGCAAAAACGATTGAAAAGAGTAAAAAGCAACATTTTTACCCTTCTTTCCGGAAACAGAACCAACCGTTCCGATCTCAGGCAAGGTAATTTCTTTGATAAACTGCCCCTTCAGATCGTAGACCCGCAATACACTGGAGGCATTGTGCAGGTATTGGCAAATGATTTTGTCACCACATACAGAGGCACTTGAAAGTACATCGCTTTGATTTTCAGGAATCAACGTTTCCCAGGCACTTTCTTTTGGACGGTCTGTATGAATTAAAATCAAACGACCATTGGGGGCTTTTTGGTTGGTAAGCACCAGTAAATCATCTTCCAAATTGTCAATGACCGAGAAATCATTGCTAAACCCTTCCACCACTGTCTGGAAGTTTTTATCTTTTTTCGACAAATTTTTAAAGGCCAATGAATTACCGCTCGTGCTTTCACTGGCGGTCAGGATCGCAAAACGCTCATCTTCTGTAGTTGCCAACCCAAAGTAGTAATTCGGATGCTTCGGATCTTTGTACACCAATACATCCTGATCCTGAGGAGTCCCCAGTTGGTGGTAACAAATGGCGCTGTTTTGATTAGCGCCTTTTAGCTGATCGCCTTCTTTCGGTTGTGGATAACGGCTGTAGTAAAATCCAGCTCCTTCCCAGGCGATTCCAGTAAATTTGGCAAATTTCACTTCATCCTCCAAGAGGGTTCCATTTTTAAGGTCTTTAACTCGAATGGTTCTCCAATCAGATCCCCCTTCACTGATCCCGTAGGCAAGAAAATTGCCATCGTTGGAAAAGCCCATTTCTTGTAGGGAAGCTGTTCCATCTTTGCTAAAAGAGTTCGGGTCCAATACGACGGATGCAGCACTTTCCAGTGTTTCTTGGACATAAAGGACACTTTGATTTTGAAGACCGTCGTTTTTAAAGAAATAGTACTTTCCTGATTCCTCAAAAGGGACCCCAAATTTCTCGAAGTTCCACATTTTTTCGAGCCGCTTAAATATTTTGTCGCGGGATGGAATCTGGCTTAGATAGCCGTTTGTCACAATGTTTTGTTTTTGGACCCAATCCTTTGTTTCCTCGCTTTGGTCGTCTTCCAGCCAACGGTAGGGATCTTTCACCTCTACCCCAAAATAGGTGTCTGAAACAGTGGTGTCTTTTTTGGAAAAAGGATAGGTTACATCGATTTTTTTGAACGTCATATCATTTCCAGCATTTGGTGCATTATTGGTACAATCTGCAAACAGCAGGCTGACAGCTGCCAGCAATAAGAGAGGAGTATTAATTTTTACCATAACCATTTGAATAGTATTGATTACAAATTGAGTATTTGACGATTATTGTCAGTCCTTCGACTTAATTTTGTGCTGTTAAAAACGCGAAGATGAAGAAAAAGTCAACAATACGCAAAAACAATCCGTGTTTTAAGCTGCTTTTTGTCTTAATTAGCCTGATTGTCTTTTCCAAAACAACAGCTGCGCAGGATAGTTTGGCCTACAGCCCAGAAGACTCCCTCTTTTTTGCTCGTCAAGTAGAACAATGGAAAGCCTTGGAAGTCGCGCCGGATAGTCTATCAGACTGGCAAACGGCCACGGTCGTGCAGGTGGTTTATGAAAAGATGAACAAAACGGTCAAAGCTTTCGAACCAGAGATGGACTCTCTTCATCAATTATTGTTGCTGAAGGATTCCCTCTTCCTCCTGGCTAAACTTGACAGCAGCCTCAGTGCTGACTCCCTCAAAATTTT
>CANHDG010000152.1 GCA_947459365.1 Saprospirales bacterium | reverse complement strand
AGGAACGGCTGCTATTATTTTCTCCTGTACCTACCCAAACCACACCTTTTGCCCAATCCACCGCAATATCACCGATGGTCATAGAGGCTACCTGGTCGAAAACTGGTATGAAAGAAGCGCCGAAATTGGAGCTATACCACAAACCACCAGAGGCGTAAGCCACGTACATTTCCGCTGGATTGGCTGGATTGGCTTCCACATCTGTTACCCTGCAGGAAAAAACGGTGGGACCAATATTAGTGGCTTCCAGACCTTTTAACAAGGAGTTCTGTAGTAGCTGGGTGCGTTGATCAAAGCCTTTTAATCGCTCCTCGAAGGAGGTTGGCTTTTGAGAATACAATGCGCTAAAGGCCAAGGATGCCAAGAGCGTGAGCAGCACTTTAATGCGAGGAAGGGAGGATATAGTCATAGTTTAATCGTTCATTAGAGTGGGCAAAGGTATAAAATAAAACACCCCGGAAATCCAACAGTCGTTCGGATCCGGGGTGTTTTTAAGATATAAAGGAAAACAGGACCTCTATTTACCACTTAGAGTAAGCAAGGGTGGATCTTTCCCGAGGTTTGACCATTCAATTAGATTGCCATTTTTGTGGAATCTACCAAGTCCATTACCCCTGAGTTAGCGCAAGAATGCATCCATCGGTATTTTTCATCCGATTCTAATCCAATGCGGTAACGGCTTAGGTAGTTTTTCAACCTAAAGCTTAATGGCCTGGAGGCCTCGTTTGCTTCTGGCAAATCCATGCGGCGCTCCCTCCAAGTGATGGAACTGACATGGCTAATCACTGCTGCGGTACCGGCTCCAAAGCAATCTACCAAGGTACCTCGTCCGTGTGCGTCTGCAATTTCAGCAATGCTTAACAAGCGGTCTTCCACAGTGTATCCCCAATCTTTAAGAATGGTAATCAATGTATCCCGGGTAATACCGCGGAGGATCGTACCGGTAGTGGTTGGAGTAACGATTTTTCCGTCCATGAAAAAGAACAGGTTCATCGTACCTACTTCTTGTACATATTTTTTCTCTACCGCGTCCATCCACATTACTTGGTCATATCCAGCCATTTTTGCTCGCTGAGCAGGCAATAAAGCAGCCCCATAGTTACCGGCGCACTTTGCCTCTCCGGCTCCCCCTTGAGCAGCCCGGGTGAAGACCTCCTCTACCCAAAGCGATACGGGTTTGGGGTAGTAAGGACCAACAGGACCGGTGAAAATAATGAAACGGTATTTATCAGATGCATGCACTCCGAAGTACTCATCGGTGGCAAACATTAATGGGCGGATGTACAATGCGTGGCCTTCTTGTTCCGGAATCCAAGCACGGTCGAGGTCGACCAACATCTCTAAAGCCTGCGTAAACAAGTCTTCCGGAATGGTTGGCATACACATCCGTTCTGCGGAGACATTAAAGCGGCGAGCGTGCATTTCGGGGCGGAAAAGGTACGGTTCACTTCCAACTTTTGTTGCTTTCATGCCCTCAAAAATACTCTGACCATAATGCAAAGCAAGGTTAGCAGGCGAGAGTTGCATCGGTCCAAATGGCACAATTCTAAAATCGGTCCATTCCTTTCCGTCATAATCTGCCACGAACATGTGGTCGGAAATCACTTTGCCAAATGGAATGTTGGAAAAATCCACGGAGGGAAGTGTGGATTTAGTGGTCAAAGTAACTTTTACCGGGTACTTTTTTGCCATAGTTGTGGGATGTTAACAATGAAAAATAACGTAACTTGAGCCGCAAAGTTAAATCAAAATTCATCTATTTTCAAAATAAAATTCCGATAAGCAAAACTTTTTTTAGTCAAATTGGAAAAAAGTTTGAAAATTTGCGGCGTTTTAAAATTAAAATTCTTATTTCTCTTAAATATGTTTTCTAAAAAAGACTTGATTTTTGCGGTTCCCGATCCAATTCAATGGGCAGGGAAATTTGGCAAAAAAGTCCTGGTGATTTGGGTGGAAGAAATTCCCAGCTCAGCTAACCGTTCTTTTTTGGAAAAAATGTTGTCAGCAGTTCAAGTAGACCTTGAAAAGGAATGCCATTATGCCGTTCTTAGGAAGGATGAAACGGCTGCATTGATCCCTTATATAAAGGAGAAACAACCCAATCAGGTTTTGGTTTTTGGGCTGAGCCCGGCACCGCTTGGACTTCATTTTGAACAATATTTGTATCAACCCGTGTTTTTTTACCAAACCTGGTTTTTATTTGCAGATGAATTGGCCAAACTAGAGCCAGACCGTCAATTGAAGTCACAACTTTGGAATCACTTAAAGCACATTTTTTCGGTAGAAAATAAATAAACAAGCAATGAAGGCATACGTTTTCCCCGGTCAGGGCTCCCAGTTTGAAGGAATGGGAAAAGAACTTTACGATTCAAATCCAGTGGCAAAGGAATTGTTCGAGCGTGCAAATGAGGTATTAAGCTGGCGCATTACGGAGGTGATGTTCCATGGCACGAAGGAAGAATTAACTCAGACGAAGGTGACGCAACCAGCGGTCTTTCTGGAAAGTATCGTTCGTGCAAAAATAGCAGGACCCTCCTTTCAGCCGGAAGCAGTCGCGGGGCATTCCCTTGGGGAATTAACTGCACTGGCAGCCGCTGGCGCCTTGCAATTTGAAGACGCTTTAGTACTGGTGAGCAAACGGGCTTTTGCCATGCAAAAAGCCTGTGAGCTGGTCGATAGTACCATGGCTGCCGTGTTGGGGATGGAAGATGCACTCGTGGAAGAAATATGCCGCAGCATTACTGATGAAGTGGTGGTTCCGGCCAACTACAATACGCCTGGGCAGTTGGTTATTTCGGGTACTCGAAAGGGAATCGAACAAGTAACCCCAATCTTGCAAGAAAAAGGAGCAAAACGAGTGGTCTTGCTCGCAGTAGGCGGTGCTTTTCACTCGCCTTTGATGCAACCGGCTCAAGATGAGCTCGCAGAAGCCATTCGGAATACACCGTTTCAAGCTCCCGTTTGCCCTATCTATCAAAACGTGAATGCTCAAGCAGTGACGGATCCAGAAGCTATTCGAAACAATCTGATCGCTCAATTGACCGCCCCCGTAAAATGGACTCAGACCATTGAGCAAATGGTGCAAGATGGTGTACAACTTTTCGTCGAAGTAGGTGGGTCAGGAGCGGTACTTCGGGGCATGATTCGCAAAATCAATAAAGAGGCCGCTACAGAAGCCTTGTAGTTACCTGATTGCATTTGGTAGGCCAGCCTCTAATTCTAGCTGGCCTACCAAATGTAATCAGGCCGTCCTTTATTTTTTCTGCTACTAACAAGGATCATTCATTCCAATTCAACCTAACTTATGTCTTCCAATCAACAGATAGAAAAGGGGGTACTACTTTTGGCAGAACCTTTCATGGAGGATCCTTACTTCAAAAGGGCTGCCGTTTTGCTCTGTGAAAACCACCCTCAAGGCACCTTAGGTTTTATTTTGAATAAACCCACTCAAGTGCGTTTAGAGGAGATACTCGAAGATTTCCCCGCCTTTGATGCACCCATCTATTATGGGGGACCCGTTCAAGCAGATCGACTGCACTATATCCATAATCTTGGTGATTTATTGGAGGATAGCTTGCCTGTCAGTGAGGGTGTCTGGTGGGGTGGCGACTTTGACGCACTCAAGTTTCTAATCCAAAGCGAACTAGTACGCCCGGAGCAAATCCGTTTTTTTGTGGGATACGCCGGCTGGTCTGCTGGCCAATTAGAGGATGAACTATCTACCGGCTCTTGGGTAACCACTGAAATGCACGCCAACTATGCTTTTAAAACGGCTGCCGACAAAATATGGAGCTTGGCGATGTACAACAAGGGAAATGCTTTTGAAATTTTAGCAGATTTACCAGAAGAGCTTTCATCCAATTAAACCCTCCTGCGGTCCATTTGTTGTACAGGAATGAAAAGACGTATTGTTGTGGGAATTTCCGGTTCCTCTGGGGCCTTGTATGCAAAAGTTTTATTGGACAAGTTAGCTGGTTTATCTGATCAATGGGAGCAGGTGGGCGTAGTAGCCTCTGCAAATGCGATCGTCAACTGGGAGCTGGAGGTAGGTCCGCTCAACTGGTCGGATTACCCTTTTAAACTTTACGAAAAAAATGATTTTTATGCGCCTTTTGCCTCTGGATCGGCCAAATACGACACTATGATCGTTTGTCCTTGTTCAATGGGTACTCTGGCTCGGATTGCAACCGGTATTAGCAATGACTTGTTAACCAGAGCAGCCGATGTAGTCTTGAAAGAGCGCAGGCGCCTGATCTTAGTCACTCGAGAGACCCCTCTCAACCTGATTCATATCAACAATATGAAAACCGTCACAGAAGCAGGTGGCATCATTTGTCCAGCCACCCCTTCTTTTTACTCCAACCCGAAAACAGTAGAAGAAATAGCAGCGACCGTGGTTGACCGGGTACTGGACTTGGCAGGCTTTGATTTAGCTACCTATCGCTGGGGACAATAAGGCCTTTAGATTAACCTCATTTATACAAAAAAAGCCTGTTTGAACCGTAGGCCATCCTTACTGGCAGCGGAACAAACAGGCTTTCTGTACTATGCTGAGCCTTTGCTAGTTGAGGATGTACTGATCGCTATATTCCATCAATCATCCGGCCCAAACCTCCTAATACACTACCCTCTTCCCGGCCAGGTGCGGTTCCGTACGATAAGATTCGAGCAGCCAGACGGCTCACCGGTAGGGATTGCAGCCAGACTGTTCCATGGCCACGGAGAACAGCGTAGAATAAGCCCTCCCCTCCAAAAACCATATTGCGAATTCCTCGAACAAACTCAATGTCATAATCAATATTGCCCGTAAACGCTACGATACAACCTGTATCAATGCGAAGCATTTCACCAGGCATCAATTCCTTGCGGATGATGTGACCTCCAGCATGCACGAAGGCCATACCGTCTCCTTCCAGTTTTTGCATGATAAAACCTTCACCGCCGAAAAGACCCGTACCCAGTTTACGTTGAAATTCGATTCCAATCTGTACCCCTTTGGCTGCACAAAGAAAAGCATCCTTTTGACAGATTACTTTTCCGTTCAACAAAGACAGGTCCATGGGAATAATTTTACCTGCGTAGGGAGATGCAAAGGCGACTTGCTGTTTGCCATAACCATGGTTGGTGAAAGTTGTCATGAACAGGCTTTCACCCGTGAGCAAGCGCTTACCGGCGGTCATCAATTTTCCAAAAAAACCATCACTTCGATCACTGCCATCTCCAAAAACAGACTGCATTTGAATACCGTCTGTCATATACATAAAACTGCCCGATTCCGCTATAACGGTTTCTTGAGGATCCAGTTCTACTTCTACACATTGCATCTCTTCACCGAAGATGCGATAGTCAATTTCGTGGTTACGACGCATAATTAATAAGATTGGTTATTGTACCTGAAAGAAGCGAACCCAAAAAAAGTGTCCGCCCTCTATTTTGTTAAAAAACACTCCAAGTTGAGTAGGTTAACTAACTACTTGTATACTTTGACGACTAACAAGACCGAACAGTCGAGGAACCTAAAGCATTCAACGACCACCTAATCTAAATCGGCTAGTTTATCCATCAATGCCAGGTAGCGGTAGCGCAACTCACCGATCCAAAAACCTAGCAGGGTCCAGCCGATGATCGAAGGGTAAAAAACCATGCGCATGGTATTATCAAGGTCGTTGCTTCCGAATGCTGGATTCCCGGTAGCACCTGGATGCAGGCTTGCAAACATTCGCGGAACAATATAAAGCAACGGAATTAGGGTAGCAAAAGCAAAAATATTGTAAACTGCTCCTAGTCTAGCTCCTTTTTCGGGTTCATCAAAAGAACTCCGGAGGATAAAATAGGCCAGGTAAATCAGTAGTGCCACCGCCGTCATTAACTGTTTAATATCGTTGCTCCAGGGCTTTCCCCAAGCATAATTGGCCCATACCATTCCAGTTAGTAGTCCAAGGATACCAAAAAGGATACCCATCTCCGTATACGCCACTGCTTTTCGATCATTTTCTCGAGTAGGATTGCGAAGGTAGCGAACACTGTACACCACGGAGGCAACGAATAAAAACATCAATGCAAACCACATTGGAACGTGGTAATAGGTGTTCCGGATGGATTCGTAGATGATGTTTTGATAAGGAAAGGAGAGCCGTTTCTTTAAATGCAATTGGTTAACAGGAGTTCTGGTCCAAGCGTCTGCCGCCATTTGGGGCAAGGAAGCAGTATCTTGTCTTACAGCGATCCCCGAAGGCAATAAAGCAACCCCTGAAGCGGGGTGATCTACAATTACATTCAAAAATCCGGATGCTTTCCCATCCGGAAGCTGGTTTGGAATTAAAAACCAGGCTCTAAGTACGGTATCACTGAGCACGGAGATAGAATCTGCTGCAATGGCATGCGAATCATCGTAGGTCAACCAAACCCGGGCCTGGCCCTCGGATGCATCTCCAAAAAACGTATTGTAACCCAGTAAATCCGTGGCAAATACCTCACCAGTCCTAGTCACATCTGGTGCAGCGTTTTGAATCCCTGGCTTAAGCGGTGTGAGTAAACCCGCTACCAAGGCATACACTACCAATCCAATTGACGTTATTTTCCACCACATACGCGTTAGGTCTGTTTTTTGTTTGTAAAACCCCTGCAAAAGTAAAGCGGTTCAACGACATTTTTTTGACAGTAGAATAGATTGTGACATGGAAAAATTCTCCGACCTTTGCGAAGATTTGGTTGTATTGCTTTGAACAGTCAGAAAACACTACTTTATGAAAAATTTATTGGTCATCGGCGCAGGTCGTTCGGCAACTGTTTTTATCAATTACATATTGGAACAGGCCAAGGACAACAATTTTATGGTTACTGTTGCAGATGCAAACCTGGAGCAGGTGCAACGAAAAATCAATAACCACCCCAATGGGCGTGCGGCCTGGTTGGATGCCTCCCGACACAATGACCGTCGGGATTT
>CANHDG010000151.1 GCA_947459365.1 Saprospirales bacterium | reverse complement strand
GAAAAAAAGGAGGATTACTAATGATGAGGTCAAATGGCACCTCTGCTTTAAATTCCTGGATTGGCAACTCAGATACCCGTACTCGATTGAACCATGGAGAAGCTCGTAAATTGCGCTGCGCGCAGGCTGCCGAGCCGGCATGCAGCTCTACTGCATCAATGATAGCGTCCTTCCTGGCAACCGCCTCCAGGCGCTGCGCCAGCATCAGGGACAAGATGCCCGTCCCGCAGCCAATATCCAACGCGCGTTGGACACCTTCAATGGAAGCCCAAGCACCCAACAAAAAACTGTCGGTACCCACCGGATGCGCAACACCCTCCTGGTTAATGATAAACCTTTTGCAATGGAAAGCTGGTGAAGACATTGCTCCCTTTTAGGTGAATTAAATACGCCCCAGCAGGTAAATCCAGAATAGAAAGCCGAGTGGTTCCTTCCACCGTTGCTTGTAGAACCCGCTGTCCCATTGCCGACCAAACTTCTACTTCCACCTGCTCATCAGGCAAACCCTCAATTACCAAAAAGTCGCTGGTAGGATTGGGCCAAATGCGGATAACAGGGTTGTAAAGCCCCAAAGTGGATACTGTATTCTCTGCATACCGCTGTTCAAACTCTGCCCGGTAAAGTCGAGCGAGATCCGAATCGTAAAGAATCAAGGTATTCTCATCATTTTTGGTCTCCGCATTCGTACTCCAATTGTGAGACCCCGTTAGGACCAAGGGGTCATTAGCTACTGATAAGGCATCTACTACCATGTATTTATGGTGCAATTCACCCGGTAGCGGATGCGCAGAAACAGGAATGCCTTGGTCCAACAGATAATCGTATTCAGAACCTACGTCGTTGATATTATCGATCATCCCACGAACAGTGGCCGTACCAAGGTTGTGCAGACTTGCCAGCGCATTCCCTGGTTCATTTCGGGTAAAAGAAAAAAGGGCAAACTCCAGGCTGTTGTCCGCGGTTTCGATGGTGGAAACAATTCTATCCGTCACCTTATCTGAAGGTGAAAACCAGAGCTCCACGCGTTTCCCGTTGATTAGGAAATGGTGGGGGGTATTGTCCAGCTTGGAAGCCCCAAATCGTTGCAAAGAAGGATCGGGTGTATTCCCGCTCCCACCCCACATTTCTTCAAATTCCATCTGGTAAGCCAGTGCCAGCGACTGGTCTTGAATAAAAAGTAAATTATTGTAATCATTGAAGATATTGGAAGTGGTCCAGTTCATGGATCCGCTCATGATCCAAGCATTGGAAGTGTCGTCCACATCCACCACCATAAATTTATTGTGCATCAAGGCGTCCTCGTTTCCAAAAACCACTGGAAAAGGAGGGTTGTTGCCCAAGGCGGAACTGGCAGCCGCTTCCGCTGCCACGTACCGAACCCGTACCCCTCTTGCCTGCGCAGCAAACAAGGCGGCGGCAATGTCGGTTCGGTTGATATTGTACATGGCGACATCAATCGTTTGTTGAGCCTGGTTTATTTTCTCGATTACTGCTGCTAGACAGGCTTCAGGAGTGGTGCCAAGTGGGGATTGGCCCGCTAGAAAACTCGGGTCCACCGATCCACTAAAGTATAGCTCCACCTCCCCAGAAGAGAGGGAAGCGGTTGCAATGGGCACCTTAGCAGACCGAATTGTATCGGCACCGGCAAAAGCAACGGCTTGTGTCCAATAAATATGGCCGGCATCCAGGTTGTCTAAAGTGAATACTTGTTCCTCTGCGTTGGAAGCAACCGAGGTGGATTGATCTAGCTGTTGACTGTTTTTTCCATAAGCTAAATAAGACTGCATAGGTTGATTGGTGCCCCACCGAAACGGGATCCCACTCGACGTCCAACCTTCGGTCCGCAGTGGTTCATCAAAATACAGGCAATTGACCTGCAGCAAATCCTGCTGGTCTCTCGGCAGTAAAAAATACGTCCCCGACTGTGTTAAGACGCCGACCAGGTCTATTGCGCCAGAAGGAATAGCTGAACCCGCCAAAGGATGCCCCCAAGGCAAGGTAACAGCTGCACTTTCTCCATTCGGATCCGTGACGATCTGGGTGCTGGCACCCAAAAAAGTAGCAGCGTTTGTATTGAATGTCAAGCAACTGAGCCGTACCAACCGGCCCTCCAAGTCTTCGGTGAGCTCGGCAGCAGAAATTGAGGTAGGCGCCGGGTCCGGATGACCAGAAGATAGCACCTGGTAGGCAATAATCGGGGAAAGCTCCAGCAGGCCCTTGTATTCCACCAGTACCCCAGTGAGTTCAACTTGATCGCCTCGCTGCACTGCCTCCGAAAAACCGGCTGCTGAGCCAGCGCCGGGAAAAGCTGCTATCCCAGCTGTCTCATCTTGTAGGTACCGGATCGTGCCCAAGGCTGCCCCAGTAGTTACTTGACCCCGGATGGTGACCGTACTGCCCAATGGCAACTTTCGGACCTCTTCAATTGTAAATACCTGCGCCCAGAGCGGAGCACCCCAGCAAAGCAGAAAACCCATTAAAACCCCATTAAGAGCACGCATATCGAATCGTATTTTTCTGATATTCAATCAAGGTTATTATAAAAATTGGGCAGCGAAGTTCCGAAAAAAACAACAAGCCGACGCTTTTATATAATTTTTTTGACTTTTTATCGAATCCATCGCTGGTATTGACGCAATATCACCAACTTTGGATTCTTAAGCTACAGGTTATGAACCAGACTTTACGAATCATTCTGGAGGGAGCGGCACAAGCATGGCAGCAGTTAATTAGCAACAAGCTGCGTTCCTTTCTCTCTTTATTAGGGGTCACCATCGGTATTTTTTGTATTATCGGGGTAAAAAGTGCTGTTAACTCTTTGGAAGACAACATTCGCAACTCCATGGAAAAGTTGGGCAATGATGTGATCTATATTGAGAAATTTTCATGGTCAGAAGACCCCAGTACGAATTATTGGAAATGGATGCGCCGACCTAATTTTTCTTATACCGAATTTGAAGCGCTTCAGTCCAAGCTCAAATTGTCAGACAAAATTGGATATTGGCAATTTTTAGGCGCCAAAACAGTGAAGTTTCACTCGTCCAGCGTCGAAAATGTATTTTTCATGGGGATCACCGAAGATTGCCAAGACTTGTTTCACCTAGAGTTTGAGAACGACGGGCGCTTTTTTTCCTCCATAGAATACCAAGCTGGCAGCGACGTTTGTGTAATAGGCTACCAAATCGCAGAGGGCTTATTCGGCCCAGGAGCAGACCCAGTTGACCGGGAAATCAATGTCTCCGGTCGGCGATTGCGGATCGTTGGGGTCTTGAAAAAGTCTGGCAATGATTTACTTAAACCGTTTAACTTCGATCAGGCCGTATTAGTAGGCTATAATTTAGCCCGACGCGGGTTTAATGTCCGCAGAGAAGGACAATTTGAGCGCACTTCTGTTTCAGTCAAAGCAAAGGAGGGGGTAGACTTAGAGGATATGAAGGACGAAATTGTGGGGGTACTTCGCGCAGAGCGCCGGTTAAAGCCCCGGGAGGAGAGTAATTTTGCCTTGAACACCTTATCCATCTTGAGCAGCTTGTTTGACAGCGTTTTCAGCGTGGTAAACATCGCTGGGTTGTTTATTGGTGGCTTTGCATTGCTGGTAGGGATGTTTTCAGTAGCGAATATTATGTTCGTGTCGGTAAAAGAGCGAACGAATCTCATTGGAATTAAAATGGCACTGGGAGCCAAACGCTGGTTTATCCTGTTAGAAATCTTGGTTGAAGCGGTGATTCTGTGTCTAACAGGAGGCTTTTTTGGATTGCTGCTGATTTGGATCGTCACTTTGGCCATCACCCACGCGCTGGATTTTCCAATTCATTTATCCTTCGCGAACGTTGTATTTGGTTTGGTCACCTCAATTGTAGTAGGTGTATTGTCGGGTTTGATTCCAGCTGGACAAGCGAGTAAGATGGATCCCGTGGAGGCCATCCGGAAATAATGGAGGGTAGCCTATCAAAAAAAATCCCCGGGGAATCGTTTCCCCGGGGATTTTTTTTGATGGGCTCTAACTACTATGGTCTGAAACAATTAGCCATTTACCCTTTATTTTTTTCCAAAGCAAGGTAAAATGCCCGGAGGGGTTGTCCTTTTGGCGTTCTAGTCTCCACTGACCAACCACATAAGCGGAGTTGCGGGAGATCTGCTCAACAGAAAGAAGGGTGAACGTCAAAGTACCCATTTCTGCTTTGCCTGGATATCCTTTTTTATAATTAGCAAGCGTGGCATCCCATCCGTACGTTAAGCCCCTGGATCCGATAAACCGCAGTTGATCGCTTTTCCAGTATCCGTCCATAAATCCTGTAAGATCGCCCTTGTTCCAGGCAACTTCTTGAGCAGCCATCGCGGAACGGATCGCTTTTTCCGTTTTAGACTGAGCCGCAACGAAGGAGGAAATAAAAAGCAATCCTGCCCACAATAGGTGGGTGTACAGCGTAAAAGGTGTTTTTTTCATTTTTCAAAACCAAAAAAATCGCCCGAGGACGTCGTTATTTAAAATCATAGGTATGGGAAAAATAACCCATGGAGGGCAACGCTTTACCCGTAAAATCAAAAAGCGCGTTGTTCTCCCAACTAGAACCTGTTCCCCAGAGGTCCCTCATGGATGAAGTAATCCAAGCCGGCTCCCAGTACATCAAGCCCGAGCCTCCACCGGAAACCAAGGCCTGGGTAAGGGCTTTAATGTAATCGAGCTGCCCTTGTTTTGTGACCGGAAATCCAGCAAACGGCTCTATTCCAGAAATAATATTGGAGTAAGAATCTGCATTTTGGCTGGTCCAAGGACAGGCTGTTTCAACAATCATCACTTCTTTTCCGTACTGCGATTTTAACTCACGGGTAATTTGAGTTATTTGCGGAAAAGAGTAGCCCTCCGACCATTTTTCATAATGGGAAATTCCAATAACATCAAAATCCTGAACACCTTTGGCCGATATACCTTGAACAAACCACTTTGCATTGACAAATTGTGCCACATGCAGGATAATTTTAGGCTTTAGAGTGGATTGCGTTGAAAAATCCCGGACAGCCTGAATCCCGCTTTGGAGTAAGGCAGCAAAGTTGGAGTAATTACCATTGACCACTTTGCCAATTGGGAACAACATGCCCTGATTGGTTTCATTTCCGATTTGAACCATCTCGGGAACCAAGTTTTTGGTCGCTAAGTATTGAAGGGTTTGGAAGGTATATTGGTACACTGAATCCTTCAAGGTAGCCAATGGAAGACCCTCCCAAGCAGCTGGAGTAGACTGATGACCAGGATCTGCCCAGGTATCGGAGTAATGAAAGTCGAGGTTAACGGCCAGTCCAGCGTTTTTTGCGCGCTGAATGGTTTTCTCAACATCCGCCAAGTGGTTGTATAATTGACCGTTGTTCAAAGCTGCTTGCCAGTGCGGATGGTGCCATAACCGCACGCGGACGGTATTAGCGCCCCGTTCTTTAAAAATTTGGAAGGGGTCTTTTAGGGTTCCATCAGTGTAGCGCCCCCCGTTATCTTCAATTTGATTGACATAGGAAAGATCTACCCCCATCACCAATTGATCGGTTGTGTAGAGGACTGGGGTTGGATTGGGTGTAGGGATTGGATTCGGATCCTTTTGACAAGCGATCAAGGTCCAGCTGAAACAGCCGAGAAAGAGAAGTAGTAGTCGCATAATCGGTTAGTGTAAAGGGCGTTTTTTAATCATTCCGCCTTTTGTATCTTTAATAGCGTGTTGGACAACAAAAGCGTCCGGGTCCACTAAGTTAATTTCATGAAGTAGTTTGGTGACTTCGAGGCGGGTTACCACACAGAATAATATTTTATCTTCCTCTGTATTTCGTCCTGAAGAGCCATAACCACCAGCCGATTTAAACGCTGTGACCCCTCGACCAAGGTGGGATATAATTCGGTCTTTCACTTCGGTGGAGCGCCTAGAGATAACAATTACCCCAAGATACTCCTCCACCCCATTGATAATGAAATCCACTGTTTTGGAAGCTGCAAGGTAGGTCAACATGGAATACATGGCAGCCTCGGTGCTGACTAGCATTATGGCAAAAGAAAACAGCAGCACATTAAAAATGGCAATAAAATCACCAACGGTTAGACTACTGCGTCGGCTAATGCTTACGGCGAGGACTTCAGTTCCATCAATTACAGCTCCTCCTCGAATAGAAAATCCAATGCCTGCCCCTAAGAAGAAGCCACCAAACACTGCGATAAGGAGTTTATCTTGTGTGATGACAGGCAAATGAATAAAGTGAACCAGCAAGGAAAGAGCCACGATTGCCGCCGCGCTTTTTAGTGCAAACGGCTTAGAAATGATGCGTGCTCCGAGAATAATAAAGGGGAGATTAATTAGAACAATCAAGACGGACAAGTCGACTCCAGTAATTATTCGACTTAGCAATGCAAGGCCCATTGCGCCCCCGTCTAAAAAATTATTGGGCAGTAGAAAGGCTTTTAACCCCACACTCGCCATAAAGACCCCGGCGGCGATAAAAAGCCCGTCTTTGATCTGCCGGATGTACACCGCTCTGGCGAGGTAGTTGGCGGTCAAATCTGATCGTTCCGTCATGATTTGTTTTTGTGTTTTACGTTTGGAAAAAACAAAAATAAGCAATCATTTTTAGAAGGACAAGGCTATTTAAAAACGCTCAAACACAAGGAAGCTTTTTCTGTAGAACAACCTCCAAAAGCGAGTAAAGCCCCTTTGATTCTCTTATGGAAAAGCAGATTAAGCGCTTTTTAATTCAAAAACAGTTATTTCTGGAAAAATCCCAACTCTAGCAGGCATTCCCAGCCATCCAAAACCCCGATTGACATAGAGGAACCGTTCACCCTCTTGGTATAAATCCATCCATCGAGGGTAAATGAATTTGGCGAAACTAAACCGGAGCCATGGGATATCGATGCCCATTTGCATTCCGTGGGTGTGACCACTGAGGGTTAGATGAATTTTTTTGGAAAAAGGAAGCACATGCGCATCCCAATGGGTGGGGTCGTGGGACATTAATATATTGAATGCCTCATTGGGAACATCCTGGAT
>CANHDG010000150.1 GCA_947459365.1 Saprospirales bacterium | reverse complement strand
TCCATTGGCAGGGTTGGTTAATAATAGATGATAGGTCCCGGTAGAGAGGACAGTAGGGGTAGGCGAGTTCGCTCCGCCGGCAATTATGCCATTGCTGGTGGTCCACTCGTAGGTAAACTCTGGTCCACTACTGGAACCATTACTGTTTAGAACGATCTGAAAGGTGGCACAATCAAGGGTGTCTGGGGCATTAGCGACAGCTGTGATCGCATTTGCATCCGAAAATACAGTGGTAGTGGCAGTGTCACGGCAGGCATTCTGAAGGTTGAGGACCACAAGCGTATAAATTCCTGCACTGTTTACAACTGGGCTAAGTGTATTTTCTCCGGATACCAAGCCTGGGCCGGACCATTGGTAGCTAAACAAGGGCCCTGTGGAGGATCCGGCTCCGGACAGGAGAACAGAATTTTGTACACAAGTAATACTATCGGGGGAAAGGGCAACGGCCGTTGGCGCCATAAAATTGGCGAGTACCAGAACACTATCTTGGCTTGAACAGCCGTTTGAGGGATTCGTTACTGTAAGGCTATACATACCAGGAGCGCTGGTCTCAACTTGAGCTGCATTGGTAGGAGAAATAATTTGCCCACCGGTTGTGGACCATTGATACGTGAACCCAGCCGGTTGTAGGGAGGATGAAAGGTTGACCAAGCTGGTTGCACAATCAAAGGTATCGGGTGTTGGAATATCCAGGATGGGGAGGTTAATATTTGAAAACACCGATACTGTATCGATGGTAACACAGGAATTTGCGGTATTGGTCACGGCTAAGGCGTATACGCCGGGTCCATTGACCGTTGCATTCAAAGAATTTTGTCCGGACGCGATGTTTCCTCCAGAAACGGTTGACCAAAGGTAGGTAATTCCTGGTCCAACGGAGCTACCCAGGCCAGAGAGTACGGTGGTTGGCTGCAAGCAACTAAGTGTATCCACAGCTGTTGCTACAGCGTTGGGCGGATCAGTAGCTTCGAATACGGTAACTTCGGCGGTCGAAGTACAGCCTGTTGCAGTGTTAGTGACGGTTACGGTGTATTCACCGGGTTGGTTGACCGAGCATATTTTCTGATTGGCACCGCTGACGATGTTTCCGTTAAGGGTGTTCCAAGCATAAGAAACATTCCCTTGAGAGCTATTGGCGGTCAGGTTGACACTGCTGCCGCCGCAGCCTAGGGGCTGTGGCGGAGTAATCCAAGCCAATAGGGGGGCGGATTGAGTTACCGTCACAGTAGCTGTTTTAGTGCATTCTATTTGACCGTTATTAAAGGTTACAGTCAATACATAGGTACCGGCTGCATCCACCACAGGCATTAAGGTGTTGGCTCCGCTAACTATATTGCCATTGGGGCTGTCCCATTCGTAGGTAATATTAGGACCGGTAGAGCTACCGGTGCCATTTAGGGTAATTTGTGCCCCTTCGCAAGGGATCAGTTGTGTAGAGGGGGAGGCCACTGCGGCCAGGTTGATGACATGGGCTGTGACTGTATCTCGTACAACACATACTGGACTAAAGCTAATATCATCGAGCGCAAAGTCATTTCCACTCACTGCGGTATTTTGGTTTACCACGCAGATATTAGCAGATACATTGGCTCCACTGTTCCAAATCGCATAGAATTTCTGCCAAGTACACAAAGCAGGTGAAAGGGCAAACGGCGTGCCCAGGTTGGTCCCATTTACCGAAAATTGAAGAATAGCTGGAGCGGCACCCACCAAGGAGGTGCCCCAAGCTGTAAAGGCATATTCGGTGTTTGGTTGGATGGAGACCGTTTGGCACCATACATTTTGGTTTGGCGCGGCATTTCCATTGACGGCCATCATTTGACCGCCACCAGAGGTGTGGTCATTGCAGGCGGCAAAGTTGGAGTGAGCGGTGGAGGGGTCTGCCAGAACATCGTACACTCCCTCAGGCCATAAGTTACCCGGTGAGTAAGTATAATTACTGGAAAAATTGGAGTTTCCAGACTCAAAATCCCCGTTATTAATGAGGTTGATTTCCGTATTGACCGCTTTAACGGTCAGTACATAATTGGTGGTTTGGGTTACATTGACGGTGGGGCTGAGGGTCTGAATTCCGGTAAGACCCTGAGTAGGGGTCCAGGTAAAATTCAGGTAATCACCATCGATGGAGCCTTGGAGTTGAGTGGGAGTTGGGGGGTTGCATAGATAAATATCCTCTCCTGCGCTGACTGTGATTGGGCACTGAGCGATAGCGGGTAGAGTAAAGAGTGCCGAAAGGAAAAAAAGAACTGTTTGAAGTAAAGTATGGTAAAAACGCCCCATGTATCTATAATTTGAAGGAATAAACGGCGAAAGATAGTTGTTTTCGAGAACAATATCCTATTTATCGAAGAACACAATTTGGAAGTAGGATCTGCCCCCCACAAGAAGGTATTTTTGCTGTACCTTGCGGCGAAATGAGAAAGCAGGAAGAACAGCAACTTGAGGCGGCGTCGCTCGGGACTTTTCGGCTAAGCAGGCTAATTCTACCCATTGTTTTGGGCTTATTAGCGGTGGCCTATTTATTCTACACGCAGTTTGATCCAGAGCAGTTTGCCATGATCCAATGGGATTTTAGGGCATTTACCTGGGTGTTGGCTGCATTTCTACTCTTGTTAGTACGGCATTTATCGTATTCGATGCGATTAAGAGCGGTGACAGGTTCTGTTTTCTCTTGGAGGAAAGCGATTGAATTGGTCACTTTATGGGAGTTTAGCTCCTTATTGGCCCCTACGAGCAAGGGAGGCCCAGTTGTGGCCATGTATTTATTCCCTAAAGAAGGGGTACCTGTTGGCAACACAGTTGCGGCCGTTTTTTATACGATTTTGTTGGATACGGGTTTTTTTGTGTTTTTATTGCCGATTTTACTAGTGGCATACGGTCCCAACTTTTTATTTCCTGCTGATTTTCGGGCCAGTGGACTTGCTAGTGGTGCCTTTTTTTTTACGTATGGAGTAATGGCCAGTTACTGGCTTTTTTTGTTTGTATTGGTCTTTATCCGCCCATCGTGGACAACGGTAGTGCTGGGTGCACTAGGTCGACTTCCGTTTTTACGGCGCTGGAGGGCCAAGTTGGAGCGAGTGGGAATGGAAATCGCGATGGCATCTCAAGGCTTACGAAAAGCAACCAAAGGTGTTCACATAAGGGCATTAGTGGGAACCTTGGGTGCTTGGACCTGCAAATTTGCGATGATCAACTGTTTGATGGTTGCGGTATTCCCTCAAGTTCCCCTAGATGGTTTTACACAACTCTTTGTGTATGCCCGGATGGTCGCCATGTTTATTATCATGACCTTCACTCCTACTCCGGGCGGGGCTGGATTGGCAGAAGTTGCACTGCCAAGGTTTATCAGTGATTTTATGCCACTTTCGATGGGCCTAGTGGTGGCCTTGTTGTGGAGGGGGATGGCCTATTACGGGTACCTATTAGCGGGAGCGATTGTCGCCCCCAACTGGATGAGAAAGAAAATAATTATTAATGGTTAATGATTTGGATCACTGGAGGGCACAAATTGAGCTGTTTTTTTATTTTAATATTAAAATAAAATTATATTTTTTGGGTCTCTGTTGTTTTAAATCGTGAATTAATGGGTTGTGTTTGAATTGCCAAGTAATTATAAAAAATTAAAAAAAATAACAATAAAATAAAATTGAATTTTTTTTAACCATTAACCATTATTAATCGGTCATTTGCTCTTGTTCGCAACTTCTCATTCTACTTTATTGTTTTATCTTTGTGGGTAAAAGCAACCAGCATGGAGTGCCTATTGAAAACGATTTACGTACTTAATTAATTTTACTTTTTTTCATGCAAACAACTGTTAATCCGGCCGTTTGGCAGCAATTGCCGACCATTGTAAAGGCCTATCAACTTCCTGATAACAGAAAAGCTACGATGCAGGCCATCACTTCTTTTGGACCTTTTCTTGCTATTTGGGTAGCGATGTATTTATTAATGGATGTGTCCATGTGGGCGACCATTTTATTAGGCGTTGTGAATGCGTTCTTTTTAGTGCGTATTTTTATCATTCAACACGATTGTGGACATCAATCTTTTACTGCTTCACGGAAGGCCAATGACATTATTGGTCAAGTATGTAGTTATTTCACCTTTATCCCTTATCGGTATTGGGCAAAGAGCCATAATTTCCATCATGGTCACAACGGTTTGTTGTGGGAGTATCGCGATATTGGAGATGTAAACCTATTGACGGTCAATGAATTCAAAGCGTTGTCCAAGTGGGAGCAGTTTCAGTATCGGGTCTATCGCAGCTTTCCGGTCATGTTTGTGATTGGACCAATTTGGTATATTTTGGTGCACAGCCGTCTTCCTCTAATTAAAATAAAAGGTTGGGAACATGCCCGCAAAGCCTTGCTTCGGCACAATGTGATTTTGATTTCGGTTTGTGTCGCTGTAGCTTTGTTACTGGGTTATGAGGCCTTGCTAATGGTTCAGCTTCCCATTTTGATTGCTTTTGGTGTGATTGCTATCTGGTTTTTTTATGTACAGCATCAACATGAAACTGCCTATAAACAGTGGAAAGAGCGCTGGGAATATGTGAAGGCAGCAGTGGAGGGCAGTACGTATTACAAATTGCCCAAGTTGTTCCATTGGTTGACGGGCAACATCGGTTACCACCATATCCACCACTTGAATCCCTTGGTTCCAAGCTACCAGTTGCCTAAAGTACTCAAAGAGAACCCGATTTTGGATCAGATGGCCAATAAGATCACCTTCTTAGAGAGTTTAAAATGCATTTTTAACAAATTGTGGGACGAGGATAGCCAGCGGATGATTTCTTTCCGCGAGTTTCGTCGCCGATATCATTCCACAGAAGCCTAGTCTTTAATGAAGGTATTGCTCACTGGAGGAACGGGTTTTTTAGGTTCGCATATTTTACGCCTGTTGTTACAGCAGGGGCACGAGGTCTACGCTTTGCAGCGGAGCTCTAGCAGGAAGGATTTGGTATCTAATTTATCCGATCGTGTGCATTGGCTAGAGGGGGACGTGACAGACCTTACCAGCCTGGAAACAGCTTTTGAAGGGATTGAAAAAGTGATTCACTGTGCTGCAGTGGTGTCTTTTCATCCGAAGGATCGACGTCAAATGATGCAAATCAACGTAGAAGGCACAGCTAACATGGTGAACTACGCGTTGGATGCGGGCGTGCAGCAGTTTATTCACGTTAGTAGCATTGCTGCGATTGGCCGCAGTGCAACCAGAAGGCATTTGTCGGAGGCGTCTAAATGGGAGACAAGTTCCCACAATTCACAATACGCCATCAGTAAATACCTGGCAGAGCAGGAAGTCTGGCGGGCAGCCGCAGAGGGGTTGTCCGTGTCGATCGTCAATCCTTCTGTTATCCTTGGGAGTGGTTTTTGGGGTGAGAACACCTCCATGTTTTTCCAACGAATTGACAATGGATTGCGGTTTTATCCGACAGGTGCCACTGGATTTGTGGATGTCGAAGATGTTGCTACTTTTATTTTGTTGTTGTTGGAGTCTGGCAAAACGAGTGAGCGGTATTTATTAAATGGGGAAAATCTTTCCTACCAAACCCTTTTCGGGTGGATCGCAGCGGCTTTGGATGTGCCAGCCCCCTCGGTTCCTGCAGCTCCTTGGATGGCTGAATTAGCGTGGCGAATAGAATGGCTAAGGGAAAAGTTGTCGGGGTCCACGCCTCTGGTGACAAAGGAAAGTGCCAGGAGCAGTGTGAATCGATTTACCTTTGATAATTCTAAATCATTGTCTATCTTCCCCAATTATAAATACACACCGATACAGCAAACCGTTGAGACGGCTGCCAGGCTTTATCGGAACCAGTATCCTAAAGTGTCCTCTACATAAAACGGAACTATAAAGAAAAAGCCGCCCCAGCACTTAAAGTGCGGGACGGCTTTTTCTTTATAGTTCCGTTTTAAGCGGGTACAGACGTTTTTTCACGTCTTTTTTTCCAGCGGTTGGGCTTCTTTTTAGCCCCTTGCTCTCCCTCTTGAGCAGGAGCACTTTGTTGTTTTGTGGGCATCGCAGGCTTTTTAGGCGCAGACGGCCGCCTTCTTTCAATCTCTGGACGAAGCACAGGAGCGGGAGGGTGAAAGGTAATAACGGGAGTAGGTTCAACCGGTATTTTTTTCCCGATCAACTTTTCAATATCCTTCAGGAAACTGACTTCTTCCATATCACAGAGTGAAATGGCCAATCCACTAGCGCCTGCACGTCCGGTCCGTCCAATTCTGTGCACATACGTTTCCGGGATGTTGGGCAGGTCAAAATTAAGGACAAAAGCTAGTTCGTCGATATCAATGCCTCTCGCTGCAATATCGGTGGCAACGAGTGCTCTACTGGTACCTTTTTTGAAGTTGCTTAAGGCCGTCTGTCGGGCTGACTGCGATTTGTTTCCATGGATGGCATCCGCTTTAATACCTGCCATTGTCAGGGATTTAGCCACCTTATTTGCTCCATGTTTGGTTCTGGTGAAAATCAAGATAGAGCGAATCTTTTCATCCTCAAGAAGTTGGAGAAGCAAGGCTGTTTTATCTCTTTTTTCGACAAAATAAACGCACTGTGTTACCTTTTCGGCGGTAGAGGACACGGGGGTGACTTCTACTTTTACTGGATTTCGGAGAATGCTTTGGGAAAGTTTTTGAATTTCCGGGGGCATAGTCGCCGAGAAAAGCAGATTTTGACGGTGTTCTGGCAATTTGCTGATGATGCGTCTTACATCGTGAACAAAACCCATGTCCAGCATTCGATCTGCTTCGTCGAGGACAAACTTCGTAATATCCTTAAGATGGACAAACCCTTGTTGCATCAGGTCCAATAATCGGCCTGGAGTAGCGGTTAAGATATCTACTCCTCGTTCTAGCTGATCTGTTTGTGGTTTTTGTCCAACGCCTCCAAAAATAACAGCATGACGGAGACCAGTATTTCTTCCATAAGCGCCGAAGCTCTCATCAATTTGGATGGCGAGTTCGCGGGTAGGGGTTAAAATAAGGGCCCTGATGGGGCGTTTTTTGCCATTTGGTTGAG
>CANHDG010000149.1 GCA_947459365.1 Saprospirales bacterium | reverse complement strand
CACGGAGGCTTTTATTCCAACGGCTGCCATTCCGTACCAGCGTTTGGACACAAAATACAAAAGGTTATTTCGTTGGTTTTGGGCCCAACCGGTGGCATAAGCACTAAGGGTAGGCCAATTATCGGCCTTGGCTGCCTGCAGCTGGGTTGAAAACATGTTTTCTTGGGTGGAAAGCAATCTAAGTTCAGTGGTTATCTCGGGCTGAAGTGTCAAGCCCAGCCAAGTGCTAGAATCGGCTGCCGGCTCCTCCAAGGCTGCTGCTGGTTCCAAGCCTTGATCAAATGGAATCCCGCAGAGGAGCTGAATGGTTTCTTTGAGTGCCCCAATAGAGTTCAACAGATTCTGACGCTGGGTCTCCAGGTTGGTCAAGGCCACTTTAATGCGCTTTACATCGGTGGTCGTGATGTAGCCATTGGCGAGTTGAAGTTCTGCCATCGCCTTGATGGAAACCATTTTTTCCAAATTGGAATCAATACTGCGCAACAACTGGGTGGTTTGCAGCATCTGGTACCAAATTGTAGCAGTTTGGAACACAACTTCTTCCTCCGAGCGCTGCAACAGTAAATCGGCGGCGGTGCGGGTGGTGGTAGCAAGTGGAGCCATTCGTCTGCCAGACTCCGAGTAAAGGATTTGTTCGGCGGTTAAACTGCCTGTAAGTTGAAGAGGGCGTCCAAATTGTACGGGTACAAAACTGCCGTCGGGGCGGCCCAGCACTTCACCGGGGATCAGTTGGGTAGGTAAAACAGGGAAGGCATCAAAATTGACTCCAGCTTTCACCTGTGGGTAGGCTGCACTTCGTTGTTCTTTGATTCGAATATCGACCGCCTGTCTTTCTAATTGAGCTTTTTTGATTTGGGCACTGTTGGAAAGTGCCCGCTCCAGCACTTCTTCGAGGGAAATAGTGCCTTGGGCGGAAAGGTTGGATCCAAAAAGAGGGAGTAGCGCCAAAAGGAAACTACTTAATAATGCGGTAAATCGGCTTTTTTCACTGGGTACAGCCCGGATCGATTCGGCATCCGAAGTCCAGTCCTGCAATTCGACCAGCGCAAGTTGATTAATCAGTTCAACTTGAAGTGGCGCCTCAATTTTGAGGTAATTATCGGTAAAACCTGTCATAAACTGCTCGTTTTTATGGTGCTCAAACAAAACAGGACGAGTGGTCCCGATAAATTCCTGGTAAAAGGCTCTTCGTTTCATTTCCGATAATCCCCGAAGGGCCTGGTTCCTACGCCGACGCTCCTCGACTGGAACTACTCCCGGCATAGTGGCTGCTGGCGTGTTGGCCCGTTCAGAATACGTAAACACATGAAGGTAAGAAATTGGTAATTCGCTTAGAAAGGAATAGGTTTCCAAAAAATCGGCTTCTGTCTCGCCTGGAAAACCTACAATTACATCGCATCCAATGCAGGCATGAGGTAGGTGCTTTTTGATCCAATCTACCCGGTCCGCGTACAAGGATCTCTTGTATCGACGACGCATCTCTCTAAGTTGTTTGTCGTTGCCGGATTGTAATGGAACGTGAAAATGCGGCATAAACCGCTTGCTTTTTCCGACCAGTTCAATGATTTCTTCCGTCAGTAAATTGGGTTCAATACTGGAGATCCGGAACCGACTTACCTCCTCCAACCGATCCAAGGCCTCCACCAAATCAACAAAAAGGGCCTCCTTCTTGGATCGATCGCCTTCAATGACGGCAGTTCCGTTGCCAAAATCACCTAAGTTGACCCCTGTTAATACAATTTCCTTCACCCCCATGGAGGCGATCTGCCGGGCGTTCTGAAGCACTTGTTCTACACTATCCGAACGACTGGCTCCTCTTGCTTGTGGTATGGTGCAAAAGGAACATTTATAGTCGCAACCATCCTGGACTTTTAGGAAAGAGCGGGTACGGTCTCCAAAGGAAAAAGAGCTTACAAACGTATTTACATCGCGCACCTCACCCGCCTGCACCATGCCTTTCCCTTGGGCCTTACTTAAGTCGTCAATGTACTCCAGCATCCTGAATTTTTCTCCAGCTCCAAGTACCAAATCTACCCCCGGAATATCCGCAATTTCCTGCGGTTTTAGCTGAGCATAACAGCCCGTCACCACCACAAAGGCCTCTGGATTACTTCTGAGGGCTTGACGAACAATCTTTTTGCATTCTTTATCCGCTTGTTCAGTAACGGAGCAGGTATTTAAGACAAAAATATCGGCCTCTTCTCCAAATTTTACTGGTAGATAACCGTTCTGCTCAAACAGACGGCTCAACGCAGAGGTTTCCGAATAATTCAGTTTGCATCCTAAGGTGTGAAATGCGACTGTCCTGGGTGTTGCCATAGTGCTTGGTACGCTTGAAAGCGCGCAAAGATACGCTGCTATTCGATTTAACAAGAAAGGAGAGGCGGGAAATCGGTGGTTTCTCGAGGATTCAATCGCTTTGGGAGGTTGGAATCCGTCAACCTGCCATCATCAACGGGAACCAGATAGCCAATCGGGTACCGCCGCTAACTTAAGTAAATCAATTGTCCGATGAGGCTCTTGGTCTGCCCGGTCAAATGTTCCTTTTTTGTTTGATTTCATCTAGATGTAAATGTTAGTTGGAATACAGGTAAATAACTTCACCATGGTAGGGTGTAGACCTATAAATTAAGTGCCATGATTGGGGGGAACTGCATTAATCCAAGGGGCGTAGCCCACCGCCACCAAGTTAAGGAAATCAATTGCCCAATGTCGTAAATGTCACAGGGCTTCGCCCCTGTTGATTTTTGCATCTCCTGGGGTTTTCTAGATAACAGAGCTACGCTCTTACCTGATTTGTGCGTCGTTTGGGGCTATTGAGATGGCAGGGCTACGCCCCTTGGATGGGTGCATTATTCCCTATCGCTGCACTAAGATTATAGGGTTAAAGCTTACTGAAGCGGATTTCCTCAGTATATTGGATACCAAGATTAGGTTAATCAGCCAAAATTATTGGATTTTTCGTAAAATGCTCCCCAACAGGAGGCAAGAGCAGCGCTGGATCAGGCCTTGGCACTCACCCAAGGGGCGTAGACCTGCAATCTCAATAGCCCCAAGCCCCGCACCAAATAGAGAGAAGCGTAGCTCTGTTATCTAGAAAACCCCAGGCGGTGCAATAATCAATAGGGGCAAAGCCCTGTGGCTCTAACAATAGTCAGCATTACCATCACAAAACTTAGCTTAAAATGAAAAATTGTTTTGACAGACTAGGACCCGCACTGGGCAATTGATTTCCTTAACTTAGAGGCGGTAGCAAAACGGATCCGAATTGTTCAATCAAAATCGGATTCGCTCGGATTTGGTTACCTTTGCTTCCCTAATCAAATTACTATGTACCAATTAAACAATTATGTACAAGGGCAGTGGCTGCCCGGGGATGGAGAAGGAACTCCCCAATACCATGCTATAACCGGCGAATTGATGGGAACTGCCTCCGATAAAGGATTGGATTTTGAAGCCATTTTACAATATGGCAGGAAGGTCGGTGGGAGTCCTTTGCGGAAAATGACCTTCCAAGAAAGAGGCCTGATGTTAAAGGCGCTGGCCTTGTACCTCATGGACCGCAAGGATAAATACTACGCGATCTCAGCTTGGACGGGTGCCACCCGAGCAGATAGTTGGGTAGACATTGAAGGGGGGATTGGAAATGTTTTTGCGAATGCCAGCTTACGCCGCCGGTTTCCCAATGAACCTTATTTCGTGGAGGGGGAAACCATCCGTCTTTCAAAAGAAAATAACTTTACCGGACACCATATTCTCACGCCCAAAAAAGGGGTGGCAGTCCACATAAATGCTTTTAATTTCCCGATTTGGGGCATGCTTGAAAAAATAGCTGTCAACCTGATGGCAGGGGTCCCTGCAGTGGTAAAAGCGAGCGAACAAACCTCTTATCTAACAGAGGCAATGGTGCGCGACATCATTGATAGTGGAATCTTGCCTGAGGGAGCGCTTCAGTTGCTGGTGGGGCAGGGTAGGGGAATCCTTGATTCTGTAGGTCCTCAAGACGTAGTGACTTTTACAGGTTCGGCCGAAACTGGACGAAAATTGAAGGCGCATCCCTCCATCATCGATCAATCTGTCCCCTTCAATCTTGAAGCCGATTCGTTGAATGCCGCAATCCTGGGCGAAGATGCAGTCCCCGGCACTCCAGAATTTGATCTATTTATTAAGGAGTGTCGCCGCGAAATAATCACCAAAGCTGGACAAAAATGTACCGCGGTGCGTCGAATCATCGTACCCGAGTCCCTACTAGAGGCTGTCCAAGGGGCCTTAACCAAAGCACTTTCCCAAACAGTAGTAGGAGATCCTTCTGCGGAAGGGGTTCGAATGGGTGCTTTAATTAATCGAATGCAGCTGGATCGGGTACAGCAAAAGCTTACAGAGATGATGCGCTCCACTCCGGCTGTTTTGGGCAACTTGGAAACATTGGAAGTGGTAGGAGCCGATAAGTCAAAAGGAGCTTTCTTACCTCCTTTTTTGCTCTTGAATGAACGCCCCCTCGAAGTGATGACCAGCCATGAGCAGGAATGCTTTGGACCTGTCTCAACCCTGATGCCTTATCGCTCGCTGGAGGAAGCAATTGAGATCGTACATCTAGGCAAAGGATCTTTAGTCTCCACCATTTGCACCTACGATCGGCAAATTCAACGGGAATACGTTCTGGAAGCTGCCGCCTGGCACGGAAGAATCCTGATGCTCAACCGCCATTCGGCTAAGGAAAGCACTGGACACGGTTCGCCCCTGGCAACATTGGTTCACGGTGGACCAGGTAGAGCAGGTGGAGGGGAAGAAATGGGCGGTATGAGAGGGGTACTCCACTATATGCAGCGTACCGCTATTCAAGGACACCCGACGGATATTACCAATGTTACCCACCAATTCCAAGTGGGGGCAGAACAAATCGAGACGCAGGTCCACCCCTTCAAAAAGTACTTTGAAGAGCTCCAAATCGGTGAAACCTTGGTTACTGCCAAACATACCGTGGCCGAAACCGATATCCATAACTTCGCTAATGTTTCAGGCGATCATTTCTACGCACACATGGATGCAACCTCGTTGGAAGGCACGCCCTTTACAGGAAGAGTGGCGCATGGCTACTTTATCCTCTCCAAAGCGGCTGGACTGTTTGTAGATGCGAAAAAAGGTCCTGTACTGTTGAACTATGGATTGGATGAATGCCGCTTTATCAAACCAGTGTACCCTGGAAGCACGATTGGCGTAAAACTTACAGTAAAAGAAAAAGTCGCGCAGGAACATGATTTTAGCCGTGAAGGTGTTGCTGCGATTCCAAGGGGGATTGTGAAGTGGGTAGTGGATGTCTACGACGAAACGGGTGAAACCGTTGCGTTGGCTACTATTCTGACTATGGTCCGCAGAAAGCTAGAGGACGTACAATAACAAGCATCGGACGTGCTTTCTTTCGATCAAAAATAAATTCTGATTATTTTAGGAAAAAGTTTGGTCGTTTGATTTTGGTACGTGTATCTTTGCAGCGCTAAAAGCAAACAGGGGGTGCCTTAGCTCAGATGGTAGAGCAATGGACTGAAAATCCATGTGTCCGCGGTTCGATCCCGCGAGGTACCACAAAAAAAGCCCGGTTGGATCTCTCGATTCTTCCGGGTTTTTTATATTGTGTTGGATTCATAAATTATTCTTCCCGAAAATTTTTTTGGCATCGGGGAAGGTTGTTTTTTTGACCCGCCATTTTAACTACAAATCGGCTATATTGGGCGACTTATTTTCGATAGAGCATTTTTGGGATCAATTTGGTTATGATCCAAATGCCAAGCTGCTGTTTACCAGTGGCCTGTTCGTGTATTTATTCGTCTTGTGTATGTTGGTGTATTGGGGGCTTCGGGAAAAAACCATCCCTAGGCTCATCTGGGTCAGTCTTTTTTCCCTATACTTCTACTACAAATGCGCTGGGATCTTTTGGATTTTACATGTAGTGATTGTGGTGGTCGACTTCCACTTGGCGCGCTGGATTGAATCCGCTGCAAGACGAGGGCGAAAAAAAGGACTTTTGGTGCTAAGCCTGGTGTTAAACCTCGGCATTTTGGTCGCCTTCAAGTATACCAATTATTTTGCCTCTTTGTATGTTGAACTGATTGGTGGAACATTTAGTCCTTGGGATATTGTACTGCCTGTTGGGGTTTCCTTCTTTACGTTTCAAAGCCTAAGCTATACCTTGGATGTGTACAGGGGGGAATTAAAGGCCTTGGATAGCATGTTGGATTATGCCTTTTTTGTCACTTTTTTCCCTCAAATGGTGGCAGGGCCTATTGTTCGAGCGGCTGATTTTTTGCCTCAGATTCGAAAACCATTATGGGTGAGCAGGGAAGATTTTAACCGAGGGGTGTTTTTGATTTGCAGCGGTTTGTTCAAAAAGGCGGTGATTGCGGATTATATTGGTGTGAACTTTGTGGACCGGGTTTTTGAAGCTCCAGAGAAATACACGGGTCTGGAAAATTTGGTGGGGGTGTATGGATATGCTCTTCAGATATATGGGGATTTTAGTGGGTACTCCGATATGGCGATCGGGATTGCACTTTTGATGGGTTTCACCTTTAATATCAATTTTGATTCTCCTTACCAGTCACTGAGCATCACTGAATTCTGGCGACGCTGGCATATTTCGCTCTCGACCTGGTTGCGAGATTACCTCTACATTCCACTGGGTGGTAACCGTAGTTGGAGTATTGGAACTTGGCTTATTCCAGGATTATTTATGGCCATTTCCTTCGCTGTGGCGCTAAATCAGGGATTTTCTGGGCATGGATGGTGGATTATGCTGCTTTGGGTACTACTGGTTGGTATATTTGTTTTGCCCTCCTTATTGCTTTCTGACTATCGCAATTTAGGTACGAGTTTGAATCTATTTACGACGATGTTGCTAGGTGGGTTGTGGCACGGGGCATCGAATCAATTTTTGATTTGGGGTTTGCTGCACGGAACCGCTCTTTCAGTGGAGCGCTGGTGGAAGTCGTTTTTTCCTGCTGGGGCTCGACTCAGTCGCTGGAGAATGGTATTTGGGGGGATTT
>CANHDG010000148.1 GCA_947459365.1 Saprospirales bacterium | reverse complement strand
AGCCATCTCCAATACGGATAGCCTGCCGAATGAAGCGGATAAGATCAAAAGCCTGGAAAACATGGCTAAAAACCTGGAGCCCTACAGGGAATCCGATCCAGAGCTCGTCCCGATTCTGATGCGAGAAATGGAAAAAATATTCAGCAACATCATTCGGGATTACGGACGGACCCTGGATGCTATGAAGGAATTTAAAAAGGAGTATGAATCCGGAGATATCGAGCTGGAAAAAGCCCGCGTTAAATTCGGGAAAATCAAAAAACAACTCCACGCCCTCAAAAAGTCCTTCTACTCCATTCAAGGCGTTTCTGCGCGCGATCCACGAATTTTGATTCAACAGGGTGCCGAAACTACCGGTAAACCCGCCAGCGCCAAGGCAATGGATGGGCTGGATATTCGGGATTTTAACAAAGAAAAAAATCAAGCAAAATGAGGCTCCTAACCATACTCTTCGCCGCTTCATTCTTCGCCTGGAGCTGTAGCCCCTCGCAACCAAAAGCGCAACTCGTGCTTCAAAATGCATACTTTTTTACCGCAGACTCCCTCCAACCAATGGCCACCGCAGTGGCTATCCTCGATGGGAGGCTAGTCTATGTCGGCAATCAAGAGGGGCTGAAAGAATGGATCGATGACCAAACAGAGGTGATTGACCTGCAGGGAAAATTTGCGCTCCCAGGCTTGATCGAAGGCCATGGCCATTTCTCCGCTCTGGGCCGTAGCCTCCGTAACCTCCAACTGCTCCATACCCGCTCTTGGAAAGAAATCATCGAAGCAGCACAGCAAAAGGCAAACCAACTGCCAGCTGGAGAATGGCTGGAAGGACGTGGCTGGCACCAGGAAAAATGGGTAGAATCGCCCGGAAAAACCGTCAACGGGTACCCCTACCATGATGCCCTTAGCGAGGCTACGCCTTTACACCCCACCATCCTGTACCATGCCAGTGGCCACGCCTTATTGGCTAATCAAAAAGCCATGGAACTCGCTGGTATTTCCGTCGAAACCCCAGACCCCCTGGGCGGACGGATCGTCCGTGACCTAAACGGCCGGGCCATCGGTGTCTTCGAAGAAAATGCCATGGAACTCATCGAACGCCCACTAAAAGAGTGGAAGGATAAACGAACAGAAGCCGAAAAACAAGCTGAACACGATACCATCGTCCAATATGCCGTCCGCCAATGCCTGCGCTATGGAATTACCTCTTTCCAAGATGCCGGTAGCTCCCTCTGGGAACTCCAACAATACGAACGGCTAGCCAAAGCTGGCCAATTAGGAATGCGCCTCTGGGCCATGCGCGCCCAACCGCTGCCCTCCGAACTCCGATCAAAGCAGGACTATCCCAAAGTGGATGTCGGAAATGGGTTCTTTACCTCCCGCGCAGTCAAAGCTTATTTCGATGGCGCCCTTGGCTCCTACGGCGCCTGGCTCTTAGCGCCGTATGCCGACAAACCCGACTCCTATGGCCAAAATACCACCCCGCTCGATACCATCGCTACCCTCGCCCAACGCTGCCGGGAACTCGGACTACAGTTTTGCGTCCACGCAATCGGTGACCGCGGCAACCGGGAGGTACTGAATGTTTTCGAACAAAAAGGCTGCAACGCTTCCCTGCGTTGGCGCGTGGAACATGCCCAACACATCGACCCTATCGATCAACCCCGCTTCCAGCAGCTTGGCGTCATAGCGTCCATGCAAGCCATTCACTGCACCAGCGATGCGCCGTTTGTCGTCAAACGATTGGGCGAACAACGCGCAAAGGAGGGCGCCTATGCCTGGCGCAGCCTCCTTGACCTGCATACCCGCATGACCAATGGTACCGACACGCCCGTTGAAGAGGTCGACCCCTTCGCCTGCTTATACGCCAGCGTGACCCGCCGCCACCATGTAGGAGGACCCGCTTTTTTCCCCGAACAAGCGATGACCCGGGAGGAAGCCCTTTATTCCTACACGCTCTGGAATGCCTACGCCGCCTTCGAAGAGCACCAAAAGGGCTCCCTAAAAGTAGGGAAAGTAGCCGATATCGCCGTGCTCGATCGAAACCTCCTCACTTGCCCCGCTGATGAAATGCCCAAAACCAAAGCCCTGATGACCATCCTGGCCGGCAAAATAGTCTACCAAGATCCCAACGGCCGTTAAGATGGGTTAATTGTAACCCCGCTTCTCGAGGAATGGCCTACTTTGTGGCCCAATACTATGAACGCTAAACGCATACAACTAATAATCGGCATGATGACCCTGGCCCTCGTCGGGGTCATTAGCCTCCAAATTTACTGGATCGGTTGGAACATCCGCCTCAACGAGGAACAATTCGATAAAAGTGTCTTCGAAGCCATGAACAGCGTGGCCAATAAATTGCAGGTGTACGAAAACACCACCGTACTCGAAGCACTCAACCGCTCCAGATCCTCCGGTACTGTCCAAGAGGCCGCCAAATTCCTGGAAAATGGCTTTTCCAAAAAAAATCGACTCAGCAAGGATCCCCAAGATGGCTTCGAAGACAATGTCGCCATGTGGGAGTATATGAAGGTCAGCCAGCTGGTCGATGCAAAACCCCTTTCTGAACGGGTGCCCCTCGACCTGCTCTCCCAATGGCTGCAAGAAGAATTCGCCAATCGAGGAATCCAGGCAGTCAAACAATTCGGGGTGTACTCCAAGGCCCGCAACAGCTTTGTCATCGTAAATGGCTATTTCGTCGTAGAAGATTATAGCCCCCAGGTAACCCAGGGCAGCGCTTACACCCTCTACAATTCCAGGTACCGTGTTGCCTTGTTTCAACAAGACATCGAATCCCCAGGGTATTTATCGCTGTACTTCCCCAATCGTACCCGATTGGTACTGGGTTCCGTGCTGCCCACCTTGCTGCTCTCCGTCCTCTTCTCCGGCATTATCCTATTCTGTTTTTGGTACACCATCCGCGTCATTTACCGACAAAAACAATTGTCTGAAATGAAAACGGATTTTATCAACAACATGACGCACGAATTTAAAACCCCGATCGCAACCATCTCCCTGGCTACCGACAGTATTGTAAGCCCCGTCATCCTGCAATCCCCCGATAAAATCAAACGCTTTGTAGATATTATCCGACAAGAAAACCGCCGGATGAATAGCCAGGTAGAACGGGTACTACAAATGGCCCTTATTGATAAAAAGGAATTCCAGCTCCGCTTGGAATCCGTCGATATCCACGCCCTCATCCAACAAGCCGTCGAGAACTTCAGTCTGCAGGTGGAGCGCCGGGAAGGAGCTATCAAAAGCCAGCTCCAGGCAGAACAACCCATCATCGAAGGCGATGCCACCCACATTACCAGCGTGATCCATAACCTGCTTGATAACGCGAATAAATACAGCCCAGAAAAGCCACAAATCACCATCAGTACCCGAAATGTGCCCATGGGACTGGAAATTACCGTCGCCGATAATGGAATCGGCATCAGCAAAGAAGCCCGAAAAAATATCTTCGACAAGTTCTACCGAGTTTCGACCGGCAATATCCACGATGTAAAAGGGTTTGGACTAGGCCTGAGCTATGTAAAAGCGATCCTGACCGCCCATAAGGGACTCATTGATGTTAAAAGTGAACCCGGCAAAGGCAGTAGCTTTATTATTACTTTCCCCCTCCGACAACATACGCATGAATAACCTGTTTTACGTGCCCCAACTAGGTAGCGGTATCGTCCAAATTGCCGAAGAAGAAAGTCGCCACATCGCGGTCGTCCTTCGGAAACGGCTCGGCGATCGGTTGGAACTCACCGACGGTAAGGGCAAATACGCCATCGGGGAACTCGTCGAAATCGGAAAACGACACGCTGCCGTCCAGATATTGGAAGAAAAACAGTTTCCCGCCCCCTCCGTTCGCCTGCACCTAGCCATCGCACCGACTAAAAACATCGATCGCTTGGAGTGGATGTTGGAAAAAGCCGTAGAGATCGGCGTGGACACCATCACGCCCCTGCGCTGCCAGCACAGCGAACGGCAACAAATTCGGTACGACCGACTCGAAAAAATCGTCGTATCCGCTATGAAACAAAGCCTTCGAACATACCTTCCTACCCTTCAGGAGCTCTGTCCTTTCCCCAAGCTCTTTGAAAACCTCTCAGCCCAGCAGCGGTTCATCGCCTGGTGCCCGGATGACCAACCAATGCCCCACCTGCAATCCGTACTGCAGCCGGGCCTCGACACCCTCATCCTGATTGGTCCAGAGGGTGATTTTTCACCAGAAGAAGTAGCCCTTGCCCAAAAAAACCACTGCCAACCAGTGACCTTGGGGGCCGCTCGGCTCCGAACGGAAACAGCAGGTCTGTATAGCTGTGCCGCCTTTAACCTGGCTCAAGTCAACCCCTAAGAGGGATGAATCGCAAATCGAAATGGCATCATAAGCGTCCAGGTTATTGACAAGAGTAATGGTAAATACCGCTTGGTCAAAACTAATGGCAGCAGTTCGGATACTGTTGTTGAAGCTGATTTGATGCAGAAAGGCGAGCGTTGAAAAGGAAAGAACAGGGACAGTTGGATTGGGATTTCAGCTGTAATTGGAAACAAGCCTAGAAGTTTCTGGAGAACAGAACTCAAACCAGAATCCAAGGCATTGAATTTCTATCCTGTCTTCGACACTTTTTTTTGTAAAAAAATCATAAAATGCTGTAGATCATTTATTTGCACAAAAAAAACACGTTCATTTTGGGTGTCCCAGACACCCAACTCCTATCTTTAGGGGTATTTGATCGGCAAAAAAGGAATCGAAGTAGCATCATAAGCGTCCAGGTTAAGGTATTTAGTGAAATATATACCAAAGAAGAGCAGAACTACCTCGCTACGTTGTTCGAACTTCGTTTTAGAGTGTCCCAGTGTCGAAAAAAGGAAAAAACACAGAAAAAAATGGGCAGCAAGCACAACGCTCACCACCCATTTTTTACCCCCAATTAACCATTAACAATTCTGAAACGATGGCTACAGGGAGGGCAAAATGCAATTTCCAGTAAGAAAGGCTTTAATTTTTCTTGGCGCGCTGCATTGGATTACCCTGGTTATTGGTACCCCGAACTGGGCGGGAAGACTTGAACAGGTCGACCCGGGAAGGATTTTCTACCTTTGGCCAGCTCTGGTTGCTCGTATCGATATCCGCGGTCTCTAGATAAGGATCCAATACAATAGACGCCACTTCTTTGTCTTTAGCGAACGATTTAACGACTTTCTGTTCATTTTTACGCCAAATATAGGCGCTGATCCGCTCTACCTCGCTGCTGCCATCTACATAATTCCACTGAATGATGAGGGGCATCACCAGCCCTCCTTTGTTGGAAAAGCTCAGTTCATAGTAAAATTTTCCAGCGTATTTTTCCAAATCAGGACCCGTAATTTTCTCCATATTCGCAGAAGCTCCCCGGTTACCACGTCCACGTTGAGGACCTTCACCCGCCCCTTCTGGCTCCTTGTAGTAATAGTAAAAATCGCGTAGCGTCGTATCCTGGTCAACCAAAAAGTTCAGCTTGCCCTCCCGATTCCGGATCTTGGAAATTGACTCAAAGTTTGGATTGTTTTCAGGCCGGTCAAAGCCCGCTGGGGCTGCCATTTCCTTTCCTCCATCCTTGGAGCTTCCCACGGTAAATACCCGAACGGAGTCTAAGGAAATATCTACTGGCTGAATATCATAGAACCAACCGCGCCAGAACCAGTCCAGATCAACCCCGGAGGCATCCTCCATGGTCCGGAAAAGATCAGCAGGAGTTGGATGCTTAAATGCCCAGCGCCGTGCATATTCCTTGAAGGCGTAATCAAACAGCTCCCGGCCCATCACCGTTTCCCGAAGAATATTAAGGGCGGTCCCAGCCTTATGGTAAGCGTTGGAGCCAAACTGATTAATATTCTCGCTGTTGGTCATTACCGGCTCCAGCTGATTCGGTGGAAGTTTCATATAATCCACGATTTTGTGGGCGGGGCCACGAGAAGAGGGATAGTTGTTATCAAACTCCTGTTCGGCCAGAAACTGTACGAAGGTATTGACCCCTTCATCCATCCAGGTCCACTGCCGTTCATCGCTATTAATAATCATCGGGAAAAAGTTGTGCCCTACCTCGTGGATAATCACTGAAATCATTCCATACTTGGTACGTGCACTGTAGGTTCCATCCGACTCTGTGCGGCCAAAGTTGAACGAAATCATCGGATATTCCATGCCGTTACTTGCTTCCACGCTGATGGCCGTTGGATACGGGTAATCAATGGTGTACTTGGAATACACCCGAATGGTATGGGCGACCGTCTTGGTAGAGTACTTTCTATACAAACTATAGGCTTCCTTCGGGTAGAAGCTCATACACATCACATTCTTTCCGCCCTGAGGCTGGGACATCGCATCCCAAACAAACTTACGAGAGCTCCCCCAGGCGAAATCACGTACATTTTCCGCCTTAAATTTCCAGGTCACCATTTTATCGGAAACAGGCGATTGCTCACGGGCTTTTGCCTCCTCTAACGTAACTACTTCCAACGGCTCGTTGGATTGTTGGGCCTGCTTCCAGCGGCTGAGCTGAGCAGGGCTAAGCACCTCGGCCGGGTTTTGGCAAACCCCGGTAGAGGCAATAACGTGGTCGGCAGGTACGGTCATGTTTACGGAGAAATTACCGAACGCGAGTGCAAATTCCCCTCTTCCGGTAAATTGCTTGTTGTTCCAGCCCTGGTAGTCGCTGTACACACACATCCGGGGGTACCACTGCGTGATGGTAAACACGCAATTGCCATCTTCGTCAAAAAGCTCATACCCTCCACGGCCACCTAATTTGGTTCGTGGTATGATTTTATAATTCCACTTTACTTTAAATTCGAATTTCTGATTGGGCAATAGGGGTTGGGGGAGGTCAACCCGCATCATGGTGTAGTTAATGGTGTAAGGAAGCGGTTTCCCACTCTTATCGGTCACTTTTTCGATATTCACCCCGTAGTCCTCCAGGTTTTTCCGGAATTCAAGGCGTTCGAGCTGTCCTTCCGTGACAGGAGTTTCAAAGGAACCTCCGTTGAAATTATTGCTTTCGTTGTCACCTCTGTGCTCATTTTCATCCAATTGCAGCCAGAGGT
>CANHDG010000147.1 GCA_947459365.1 Saprospirales bacterium | reverse complement strand
CCTGTTATCTCAATAGCCCCAAACAACGCACCAAATAGAGAGGGGCGTAGCCCTGTTATCTAGAAAACCCCAGGCGGTGCAATAATCGAAAGGGGCAAAGCCCTGTGACTCTATCAATAGTCAGCATTACCCTCACAAAACGCATCTTAAAAATGAACGATTATTTTGATAGACCAGGAGCCTCATTGAGCAACTAATTTCCTTAACTTAAAGGCGGTAGGCTACGCCCCTAAACCAGGTCACTTCAAAAAAAGCAAGCCTTAAATGAACCTTCTTCCTCCATTCTCGTTGCACCTTCGCATCGAATAAAATCCTATGTCTAAAAAGAAAAAAACATTCAATTGGGCACGCCTATTAGCGGCCAGTTTGAATGGTCTGGTAAAAATAGCACCGGGACTCACCGGCAAGATCGCCTTTACTCTTTTTTGTACTCCCTTGCGCAAGCGGAAAAAACCCGCTGAAACTGCTTTTCTGAAAACAGGGATCTGGAGCACCACCACCTTGGACAACCGTAAATATGCTTTATACAAATGGGGGAATTCTGGACCGGTTGCACTCTTTTTTCACGGATGGGAAAGCCACTCCGGGCGTTGGAGAAAATTGGTCCCGCTCTACTTAAAAGCAGGTTATCGGGTAATTGCCGCCGACGGTCCCGCCCATGGCCGCTCCAGTGGGAGCCGGTTTACCATGATCGAATATGCCCGCATGATGGAACACTTGATCCGCGAACACCAGCCGGAGGTAGTAGTGGGCCACTCCGTGGGCGCCTCCTCCCTAATCTGGGCCATGGGTAGTCTCGAAACGACCTTTTTGCCCCAGAAAGCGGTTCTTCTATGTCCATTCAGCCAACTGAGCTATACCCTCAACAAAACTGCTCACGCCCTAGGAATCGCCCCGGCTGTCATGGATGCCATGCAAGTCCGACTACAAGCCTTCGCTGCCCTAAAATTGGAAGATATTGATCTAGCGAAAAAAGCAAACACCCTCCAAACAGTCCAGGGTTTGCTTATCCACGACAAAGAAGATAAAGTTACGGCCTACACCGAAAGTGAACGCATCCACGCTGCCTGGCCCAACTCCCAGCTCCTCCTCACCGAAGGGAACGGACACGGCCTGACTGCACCCAAAACACTTTTATTAATGGTAAATTGTTAATGGTTAATGGTTAATGATTTGGACTTCTACAGAAGAGTCCTTCACTTTTTTCCTGGTTCTTGCCATGCGCAAATCTCTGTTTTCACCCCGATACCCTGACACACTTTTCTAAACAGTCTCGCACAACACGAACCGAATCCATGGCTCCTTAGATGGTAAGACACCTTGGGAGGATTTTATGAAAAATCCACTAAATTGGCTGCTAAGTACTTATTCTTTTGTCTACTATTCTAAATAAGTCCACCGAACTACATTCTCCCTCATTAACAATTAACCATTATTCTTGCTGCTTTTCAATATACTGGTGATCAACTTAATCAATTCCACCGCGTCTTTATTAACAGTATCGAATTGTGTATCGTTTAGATAATTCGTTGCTTTCAATAATTCCAACCAGTACAACGTCTCATTAATCTCCTTTTGTGCAACCCCCATCTTGTGACGAAAGTCGCTCCTTGATTCTGCATGCCCCGCTTCTCGAATCAACGCTCCAACACCCGTGCCACTCCTCAGTAATTGCTTGGATAAAACCCATTCCAGTTTCTCTCGTTGAAGATACTGACAGAGGCGAACTACCCTAACCGCAAACAAAAAACTTTTGTTCCGAACTACATTCTCCCTCATTAACCATTAATATTTAGCAATTAATAGTGTGACTCCCTTTCTCCAAGGACGTACAGACCCAGACAAACCACACAACCCACAAATAAAGAGCTGCTATACCATTCTACATACCCCTCCAAAACCCATTAACCCTTAAAATCGTATTCCGACCGTAGCAAGCACGTCCCCAACATGGCCTTTGGTGCTTGCGGTGGGGGCTGCAGAGCCGAGGTACGGACTGATCGAGCCCGTAAAAGAGCTGCGCCGGTAGGCGATATCCAAGTATATTTTGTCAAAACGGACACCAGTGCCAACTGACCAAGCCAGGTTATAGCCAGATTGGTTGGACTGGGGTTTGCCGAGCAGATTCAAACCTCCCCGCAGCCGGAAAGCATCCAAGGCCAGTTCAGCACCCACTTTGTAGTTGACGGTGGCTTTAAAATTACGTTGAATGGCTGTATTCAAATCCCGTTCAAACGCGCGGGTATCAGCGTCATTGAACGATTTGGTCAGATTAAAGGAGGCGGCAGAGTAATCTACCCATTCTACATCCGCTGATAAAAATCCATATTTCATCACCAAGGCAAGGCCTCCAGTCGCCCGCCAAGGGGTTTTCAAGCGATAATTGAATGGATCGGCGCTGGCATCTGCCGAATTATTGGTCTGCAACAACCCACCTCCATTGGGATTTAAATCTTCATAGGTGTAGTCAAAATCAGCTGAAAACTGATCGGTCATGTTGTAATAACTGGGGGAATGAATCGCTCCACCGAGCCTTAATAATTGGTTTACCCGCAGGATAGCCCCTAATTTTGCATTAAAACCAACCCCAGAGGTCCTTAAAAAATCCGAATATTCCAATTCACTGAAGTACGGAACCCGTCCTTCAAAACCACCCTCCGGATCTTTTTCCGTATAAAATGCTTCCTGGCGATAATTGATCAACGGCACCCCAATCGAAGCGCCAATCATTAAACGCTCATCGTAATTCCCGGACATGGCGAAGGTCATTTCGTTGGTACTGCCACTGGTAAAGGCGACCTGGGTCCGATTAATTGGAGCATCGGTCGCCCCCAAAAAATCATAAGAAGGAACCCCTCCCTGAAAATAAATAGCACCTGCCTTGTATCCCAAACCAGCACCCAATGGATAAAGCTGATCGGGGTTGCCTCCACCCGCTAAAAAAGGTTCCGCTTCTGCAAACCATCCATCCAGAATACTCCCCGCCCCTGCTCCTTCATAGTAGGCCGACTGATTGTAATTCCCAAGCTGATTAAATCCCAGGCCAACGTTGAGCGCTTTCCATTTTCCGCCGGTCAAGGTCGTTGGAAACACCATGCCCAGGTTCGCAATCCGCAGTTTACTGGAAGCGTCGTCGTAATTGGAGGCGTTTGGAAGGGAGGCAGAGGTAGTAGCCGTATGCACGCCCGGAGTGAAGACAAATTCATTGGACCGGTACATGGCCAACCCCGCTGGGTTCAGACTAAGGGCGCCAAAGTCGGCACCTAAAGCGGAAAAGGCACCGCCAACTCCCGCCATCCGAGCGGTACCTGCATTATGAATCCGGGTGTATCGCACCGCGTCTGCGGTATTTTGTGAAAAGACAGGAGAGCTCACGGCTAACAAAAGAACCGCTGCCAAGAAAGTAGGTCTCATAGTACTAAATGATTCGAAAAAGGACATCTACCCAATACTAAGCGAAAAGAAGGCTTATCAAGTAGAAATAATTGGGTGGAGGTGCTGCAGGTTAAGCAGGTAGTTGGTTCGTTTGGTGGGCCCGGAGGCCCTGGAAGTGACAATCTTCACTTCCAGGATGCTCGGGAATGGCTATTGGTTGCGCAGAAGTCTCAGCGCAGGACTCAGGTTTAAAAGGAATGTTTAGCCGCCTCTTCCACTTCTTCCAGAATTCCCTCCGCCGCTATTGCTTCTGGAGGGACTAAATCCGCCTCCACTATTGCCACTGCTTCCTCGGCTGGGACTGTCAGACCCCCTATTAATGGAAGGACTTTCATTGCGGCTAGGGCGGTTTTCAAAACCGTTATCGCGGGTAGTAGATGGGCTCTGCCGACGCTCAGGACGAGCTTCACGGGTCGGCCGGGCCTCTGGTTCGGAGCGGCGCTCGGGCGCAACCTCCCGGGTCGGGCGGCTAGAAGGGGTCTCGCGTTTTTCAGGGCGTACCGTCGAAGGGTTACTGCGCTCCGGGCGAACTTCTGATGGACTGCTACGCTCCGGGCGAACCGGTGATACTTCTCTTTTAGGGGTTGTACGCTGCAAGTCAGACCGATCGCGCTGTACTTCGGGCGCTGCAACGGTCGGTTTCCGACCATCCCCACGAACGCGCTCCACTTGACCACCTTCTGGTTCTGCATCGCGGACGATGCGCCCATTAGGCCGTTGTAGCTCAACGGTGGCTCCTCCAGGGTTAGCGGTAGTGATGCGTCCATTGCGATCGTTAAATCGGGTATACCCCTGATCAATACCCGATCCTCCTCTACGAGGCCCTGTGTAAGTAGACGGACGATAGCCCCCATCGTTATTTACCGGGCTATTGCCGTAATAATAATGGTGATGGTGCTGTCCATAATAAGGATTGAATCCATTCCAGGTCCAGTAAGGATCGTAGAAGTAGTTGTTTACCACACAAGGATTGTACCATGGATTACCCCAGCTGCTGTAGTAACCCACTCCCCAACCCCAGGTATTAAAGCCTGCATTCCAACCCCAAGGGCTGTATGCATAAGGACTACCCCACTCGTTCCAACGGTTCCAACGATTCCAGCGGCGCCAACGGCGGTAAGACCAGTAATCATCCATCCCAACAACGTAAATAGAAGATCCGGGTAAGTAGTACGGATCGTAAAAATATAGATCAGAATAAAAAGGATCGTAATAATCAGAAACCATCGAGCGGTTGTGAAAACGACGAATCCGAGAACTATACTCATAGGCATAATCATCCTCCTCGTCGTAGTAACCAGACTCATCGTAAACAGAGGTCACCCCGTTTTCACTGTATGGATCCGAATACGTCGTAGTCTCCGTGGTCGTAGTGGTCGTAGTGGTACTGATAATCACCGGTGCAGTAGCGGGATTGTAGTACAGATCATCTTGTGCAAAAAGGGAGGTGGCGCCCAAAAGAAAAGACACTGACAACCAAATGGAAGAAGATACTTGAATTATGCTTTTCATGGCATCAATAGTTAAGTTGTAAAAGTGCAAAGGTTGTAAAGACCTCTTTGTAGGGCAAATTTATTACCTTTGCAACCGATTTTTTGGTTAAAATGTATTTAATTAGACAAGTGACCTACGTTAAAGTTTAAGCAAAAAAACATTTTAAGTCAAAATATATGTTAAAATAATAATACAAAAATAAAAAAGACATTACAAAATGGCGAAAGAGATTACACCTAGGGCGGAAAATTACTCGGAATGGTACCTGGATATTGTTCAAAAGGCCAGATTAGCAGACAATTCGCCCGTGCGGGGCTGTATGGTGATTAAACCGCATGGATTCGCCATTTGGGAAAAAATGCAACGTGCCCTCGACCAAATGTTTAAGGATACCGGTCACGTAAATGCCTACTTTCCCCTCTTCATCCCCAAAAGTTTTCTTAGCAAAGAGGCCAAACACGTAGATGGCTTCGCCCAAGAATGCGCCGTCGTCACCCACTACCGCCTCAAAACAGTGGGCGAAGGCGATCAACGTCAAGTAGTGGTAGACCCCGAAGCCAAACTGGAAGAAGAACTCATTGTCCGCCCCACCTCCGAAACCATTATCTGGAATACCTACCGGGACTGGATTCAGAGCTACCGCGACCTGCCCATCCTGCTCAACCAATGGGCCAATGTGGTGCGCTGGGAAATGCGAACCAGACCGTTCCTGAGAACCGCTGAATTTCTCTGGCAAGAGGGCCATACCGCACACGCCACCGCCGAAGAAGCCCTGGCAGAAACCCGACAAATGCTGGATGTCTATGCCGACTTCGCCGAAAACTACATGGCAATGCCCGTGATAAAAGGCGTAAAAACAGCCAACGAACGCTTCGCAGGCGCCGAAGAAACGTTCTGCATAGAAGCACTCATGCAAGACGGAAAAGCACTCCAGGCAGGTACTTCCCACTTCCTAGGCCAAAACTTTGCTAAAGCCTTCGATGTAACGTTCCTGAACAAAGAAAACCAACAAGAGCACGTCTGGGCGACCTCCTGGGGCGTTTCGACTCGTTTGGTGGGTGGCTTGATTATGACCCACTCCGATGATGATGGACTCGTTCTGCCTCCACGACTGGCCCCCATCCAGGTGGTCATCGTCCCCATTCCCAAGCCCTCCGAGGAACTAACCGCTGCTGCAGAAAAAATTGCCAACGCCCTTAAAGCAAAAGGTATTTCCGTTAAAATTGACAACGATGACCAAAACCGTCCTGGCTTCAAATTCGCTGAATATGAGCTGATTGGAGTGCCCGTTCGTCTAGGCCTGGGCGCTCGCGACCTGGCCAATAATCAGGTGGAAGTAGCCCGTCGAGATACCAAAGAAAAGGTCAACGCCCCACTTGAAAGCATCGACACCTACATCGCTGATCTACTGGAAGAAATTCAACAAAACCTTTTCAACCGAGCCAAAGAATACCGGGATGCACACATCACCAAGGCAAATACCTGGGAGGAGTTTATCGAGGTGCTCGAACAAAAAGGAGGCTTCGTTTATGCCCACTGGGATGGAAGTAGCGAAACAGAACAGGCTATTAAAGAAAAAACCAAGGCCACTATCCGCTGTATCCCATTGGACAATGACCTGGAAGAAGGAACTTGTATCCTGAGCGGCAAACCAAGCCAACGAAGGGTGCTTTTCGCAAAAGCATACTAGCAAAAAACCTTCATCTGTATTTTCTTTTCCTGAAACATACTTTTTTCAGCAAAAGAAGCACCCGCTGACTACACTCACTCCGCGAAATGACCTGCGTCATTTCGCGGTTTTTTTTTGAGATCGACTTTTGTGCAACAATCAACAAAACGTCGCTCAATTATGAAGAAGGTTTTAGTTCCAACCGATTTCTCCGAAAATGCCAAGCACGCACTCCATACCGCTGCTAGCATCGCCCAACAGTTTGGAGCGTCCTTAAATGTAGTGCATGCAAATGTGGAGGCCGCTTATGTACCACCACTTGCAGAATACACCGGAGCAATTAACTTCGACATGATGGATTACGGCGCCGCAGCAGCAGAAGAGTTGTTTGCCATCAAAAACCAACTAACCCAAACTCCCGGCTTGGAAGATTTGAAAATCGAAACATCCGTAGAAGAGGGTTATCTATACAGTACCTTGGAAAAGGTCACTAAAGCGGAGCACTG
>CANHDG010000146.1 GCA_947459365.1 Saprospirales bacterium | reverse complement strand
CTTCGGACAGGCCCATTACGAAGACAGTTACAATGGTGGAATGGGAAGCAATGGCCTTACCTCTGCCCGCCACGATGTCCTCCATCACCAATACGCAGACCAATACCCAGAAAGTTTTGATCCCGCCTTACCTAAAGATGTGGTATACATCGGTCAACAACGGCTGACAGATCTAGTGGAGGTGGATGGACATCAAATGACGGTCGGCAAACTAATCCTCTCCCCTACCCGGACCTACCTGCCCGTCCTTCGAGAGATCCTGGACAGGTACCGCAAACAACTACATGGCATTATTCACTGCTCCGGTGGTGGACAAACCAAACCCCTCAAGTTTATTGAAAACAAGCACATTATCAAAGACAACCTCTTTGATCCCCCAACCCTATTCCAACTCATTCAGCAAAACAGCCAGGCCAGCTGGAAAGAAATGTACCAGGTATTCAACATGGGACACCGGATGGAACTGTATGTAGCCCCACAACAGGCCGATGCCCTTATTCAGGTGGCCGAATCGTATGGTATCGCTGCGCGGGTGGTTGGAAGAGTAGAAGAAGCCCCCGGAGCTACGGTCACCGTCCGCTCGAATTACGGGGAATTTCAGTACAGGGGATAATTTTTTTTGAGAATAATTACCATTGTAAAGAATATTCACCTTATCTTTGCGGCTCTTTTAAGCAAATACATTATTTAAAGACAATAAATAGTAATGAAACGTACTTATCAACCATCCCGTCGCGCGCGCAAGAACAAACACGGTTTCCGTGATCGTATGTCGTCTAAGAACGGACGTAAATTGTTAGCTCGCCGCCGTAAGCAGGGACGTTGGAAACTCACGGTTTCCGACGAAAAGCGCCTGAAGTAATTCGGTTCCGGCGCCGGTTTTGTGCGTGGATTTGCCGATCAACACATTTCTTATTGCGATCAAAAAATCGCCCGATTGGTTTGGCCGGTCGGGCGATTATTTTAGGTGGATTAAGCTTTTACCTCTTGCCAACTTTTCAGAAATCGGAGCGACTGAGTGATCAGCGAGTCATAGAAGCCTTGTTTGCCAACAAAGGTACGGCCTACCTCTGCTATCCTATCCGGATTGTTTGGGTGGCAAGTCCACGCCTATCTCAAACCCAAGTATTGGTCTCCGTCTCCAAAAAACGCTTCAAAAAGGCCGTAGACCGCAATCGGATCAAGCGGTTAATCCGCTCCGCGTGGCGTTTGCACAAAGCCTCCTTTTCGGAGCGGCTGGAAGCGCTTAATCATCCCCCCGTTGGCCTTCTACTTCTCTATGTAGGAAAAGAAATCCTGAGTTACCAAGAAGTAGAGCAAGGCGTGCTCCGCGCCATCCGTAAATGGAGCCCTGCTGAACCCAGCGCCCCAGCGCCAGAAAAACAAGTATAGGCGTCCGCTAATCCCCTTCTCCCCTCTTCTTGCAAGAGCATCCTAAGCTACCTTTGCTCTGTCTTACAAACCGTATTTTATTTTAGAAACTGGTTCTATACCGGTAATTCTCCTGTAGATTTCTTGGAAGGCTTTTTTTATACCAAAATGAATATATGAATAAGTAAATAAGAATTTTGCAAATATTAATTTTGTAAAAAGGTTGATAAAAATTTAATTTCAAATTTTTATTTGGCAATATACGATTTACTACCTTTGCATCGTTTTAGAGTTTTCCAAAAATTAAATACCAACAAACATGGATTTAAAAAAATTAGCCAACGCCCTGGATGCCAAGGTCATAGCAGGCGATATCGTCGGAGCCTTTGATGCTTTTGCAGCCGACCATTGCATTACATTCAGTAGTCCACAGGACATTACCCGCAGCAAAGCGCAGAAACTGGAAGCATTGCGCTGGTTTATGGACAACATCGCGCACATCAACAAGATAGAGCGCCCTGCTGTAGAGGTGGTTGGCGAAAATGAGACCCGATCGGAATTTTCGTTCGATTTCACCAATAAACAAGGAGAATCGTTGGTGTACAACGAAACCATCCGCCGAGTTTGGGAAAACGGCAAGTTGGTTGAGGAAGAATACTTGTTGGGACAGACCATTCAGCCCGCCCAGCCTGCCAAAAAAACAAAAGCAAGCAGCCAGGAAAAAGAATCGGCAACCAAAACAACGACTCGTAAAACCAAGACAGTAGAAACAGCTCCAGAAGCAGCACCCGCTAAAAAGCCTCGCAGTAAAAAACAATAATTTTTTTGGAGGGCATCCGCCCGACAAAGCGACAAAGGCCAGCACCCCCGTGCTGGCCTTTTTTTTACCTTAAACGATTTGAATATTGGTCCTGGTTTTGACACAAGCGCAACAAAAACGAACTGAGTTCAAAACGGTTTTTACCTTTGCCGGGAGCGTAAGACCATCGCCGCTCTTAGGAAAATGAAGAATAACCATATTTACCTCTTTTTCGCACTCCTCTTTACCTGCTGGGGAGTTCAGGCGCAAAAAGCAGTGGTGACCGGACGCGTGTTGGATGCTTCCAATGGGGAGAGCCTGGAATTTGCGACCGTATTTGTCAAAGGCGAAAAAAACAGCGTCAGCACCGATGAAAAAGGTCGGTTCACCCTTCAGGTTCCCGCCCGCCAGCGCCTTACCCTCACCATCCGTCGAGTAGGTTTCTCCGATAGCTCTCTGGATATTCTGCCCTTGGAGCCAGAGGCTCGCTTCAAGGTGGAAATCAATCTCCGCCCCACGGTAACTGACCTTGAGGTAGTCATCACCGAGCGCAGACTCGACGATGGCGGTATGGTTAAGGAGCGAAAAATGGAAGCCCTAAAACTCTTGCCCAGTGCCACAGGTAATTTGGAGAGTATTCTACCTCATATCGCCCTCGGGACCAATACCGGAGCAGGGGGGGAGCTGACTTCTCAATACCAGGTGAGGGGCGGCAACTACGACGAAAACCTGGTGTATGTGAATGATTTTGAAATTTACCGTCCGCAGCTGGTGCGGGCAGGGCAACAAGAAGGCCTTTCTTTTCCCAACATAGACCTGGTACGCGACTTATCCTTTTCTTCCGGCGGTTTTCAAGCCAAATATGGGGATAAAATGTCGTCCGTTTTAGATATCAAATACAAGCGTCCAGATAGTCTTCGGGCTTCTGCTAGTGCCAGTTTGCTGGGAGCTACTGGCCACCTAGAGGGCAGTTGGAAGCCAAAAAAGGAAGGCTATCGAACCCTTCGTTACCTGGTCGGAGCACGCTACAAGACTACCCGTCTTTTACTTGGAAGCCTGGATGTAAAGGGTGAGTATGTGCCTGATTTCACTGATTTACAGGCCTATGTCACGTATGATATAAACCGGGACTGGCAATTGGGGTTCATTGGTAACTTTAACCGTTCGGTCTATTCCTTTAAGCCCACCTCTTTATCGAGAGCGTTTGGCTTGATTGATTTTGCCTTACAGCTGCGCACCGCCTTCGAGGGCCAGGAGGTAGATGATTTTACGCAGGGAATGGCAGGCGTTTCGTTGACGTATTTGCCCGACCGGGAGAAGAACCCCGTATTTCATAAATTTTTGAGCAGTCGGTGGAGAAGCCAGGAAAATGAGCGTTTTGACATTTTGGGGTATTATATTTTGGGGGAAATTGAGACTAATTTGGGAGCGGACAATTTTGGTGAAATTGTCAGCCTGCTTGGTACAGGGACCCAACATACCTGGGTGCGGAATTACTTGACCCTTGATGTGACCAATACCGAGTACAAGGGCGGGATTGAATTACAAAACGACCGGACGGAGGAAGGGCTGATCAGAAGCCACTTTCTGCAATGGTCGGCCAAATGGCAGAACGAGCGGATTGACGACCAAATTAGTGAATGGGAGCGCTTGGACTCTGCTTTGTATTCCTTGCCTTATGATACAACTGCTTTGTTGCTTCGCAATGTCCTCAAAACCACCAATTTTTTACAGAGTAATCGATTTTCTGCTTATTTCCAGGACACTTGGACCTGGAGAAAAGACGGCGTTCGAGAAATGCAACTTTCAGCAGGGGTCCGTGGTGCATTTTGGGATTTGAACAACGACTGGTTTGTGACTCCGAGGGTTCAATTTTTATTAAAACCGTTGAATACCCAAAAAGATTTATCGTACCGACTGGCCTCTGGATTGTATTACCAACAACCCTTTTACCGGGAATTACGCAACCGACTTGGGACTGTCAACACGCAAGTATCTGCGCAGAAAAGTGCCCATTTTTTGGCCGGAATGACCTATGATTTTCTTTGGGGAACCAAACGACCTACCAAAATGCGGTTGATTGCCGAGGTGTACTACAAACAAATGTGGGATTTAGTTTCCTACGACCTCGACAATGTGCGGGTGCGATATGCGGGTGTAAACGACGCCCGAGGCTATGCGACTGGTTTGGACCTTCGGCTGAACGGGGAGTTTGTACCCGGTGCAGAGAGCTGGATCAACTTTTCCCTATTGAGAACTCGAGAACAGCTGTATGGTGTTCAGCACAAAGTACGCACTCGTGGACAACGAGAAGGGGAAGACGTGCGGGATGTACCCCGTCCGACCGATCGCTTTTTCACGATGTCCATGTTTTTTCAGGACAATTTGAAGCGGAACAAGAACGTGAAGATGCACTTGAATTTCACGGTGGGCTCTGGTCTACCCTTTGGATTGGCCGACAACAACCTTGTTTACCGCAACACTTACCGATTCAAGCCCTACCACCGAGTAGACATTGGGTTTGGCTGGCAGCTATGGAAACGAGAGTGGGAAGACCGCAAACCTCGGCATTTCCTTCGATTTACCCGCAATACCTGGATGAGTTTGGAAGTATTTAACCTTATGCAAGTAGCCAATGAAGCCTCTAATATCTGGATAAAAACGGTTTACAATACCCAATATGCCATTCCAAACTACCTGACGAGTAGGCGGTTAAACCTCCGGGTCAGGATGGATTTTTAGGGTAAACGGAGCATATTTTCGGGAAATTGTTCGTTTTTCGTGGATTCTCCCGCTACCTTTGCGGCCCGTTGGTTGGGGCCTTTTGGGCGCTCGAACGGTTTTGTTCCCAAAACACCTGTTTCGAATTGGACAGGATTTTATCGAACAGAAAAAACAGTATTAGAACCAAAACGGCACTTCAACTGTCTTAGAGCACGTAAGGGTCGAGTTGGAGCAAAATAAACTCCATTCAAGGAACCTAATTATTCATTCTTAATTCTTCGATAACATGCCTTATTTGTTTACCTCTGAATCCGTCTCTGAAGGCCATCCCGATAAAGTAGCAGACCAGATTAGCGATGCTATCCTGGATGAGTTTTTGCGACAGGACCCTGACTCCAAGGTTGCCTGCGAAACCCTCGTCACCACCGGATTAGTAGTGGTAGCGGGTGAGGTTCGTTCAGAAGCCTACGTAGACATTCAGAAAGTAACCCGTGCCACCATTGAGCGCATCGGCTATACTAAAGCAGAATACCAGTTTGAGGCCAATAGTTGTGGTATTATCAGTGCTTTGCACGAGCAAAGTGCGGACATTGCCATGGGAGTAGATGTAGGGAAGACCGAGGACAACCAAGGAGCTGGAGACCAGGGTATGATGTTTGGGTATGCCACCAATGAAACCGATAATTACATGCCGTTGGCCTTGGATCTATCGCACCGTTTGTTGCTGGAGTTGGCAGCGATTCGGAAAGAAGGTAAACAAATGAAATACCTTCGTCCGGATGCCAAGAGCCAGGTTACGATTGAGTACAACGATCGCCACCAGCCTAAACGGATTGACACGATAGTGATCAGCACGCAGCACGATGAAAACATCAGCCAAGAGAAGATTGCCCAGGATATCCAGAAAATCTTGCTTCCAAGAGTAAAAAAAGGCCTTCCAACGCGCATTCAACGATTATTCAAGGGTGATATTCAATTTTATATCAATCCCACGGGTCAATTTGTGATTGGGGGCCCTCACGGGGATACAGGCTTGACTGGCCGCAAGATCATTGTGGACACCTACGGTGGCAAGGGAGCCCATGGAGGAGGAGCATTTAGTGGGAAAGATCCGTCGAAGGTGGATCGCTCTGCTGCGTATGCGACTCGCCACATTGCCAAAAACCTGGTGGCCGCAGGCCTTTGTGACCAAGTCTTGGTGCAGGTAGCCTATGCTATTGGAGTGGCACAGCCAGTCGGTTTATTTGTGAACACCTACTCGTCCTGCAAGATCAAAGGATTAACGGATGGTGAAATTGCTTCCCGTTTGCTCGAGCTATTTGATTTACGCCCAGCAGCAATTGTTCGCCGATTTGGTCTGAAGAACCCCATTTTCAGTGAGACTGCTGCATATGGCCATTTTGGACGGACCCCAGCACTAAAGGAGGTTGAAATCGGCACTGAAAAACGAACGGTAGAAACATTTACCTGGGAAAAACTCGATGCGGTAGAAGCAATACAGAAAACATTTTTTATTAATGGTTAATTATTAATGGTTAATGGTTAATGGTTAATGGGCTTTCTCAGCATTGTTAGTGCTGATAAAGGTCTCATTCTCCATTTTTGTGGGGCTCCCTAAGTAGGCTAACCAACCAACCACATTAACCATTAAAAAAAAGCCCCCCGCCTGACTCATTTGTCAAGCAGGGGGCTTTCCTGTATATCTACATCATGAAAAAATTCCGTGTGTCGGTGGTTTTCGTTGGTGATTGGTGGTTTGGGTTCTGAAACAGGGCGCCAGATTCATTTACCCGGCGCCTTGCTCCCATCTACATCTAAAAGTCGTTTGCACTTTTGTTGATATAAAGATCAGGCGATAACAGACGTGTTAAATGGACAATTATACTTCCTTTTTATAGCGTAATTTTTTGTATTTCTTGATATAATTTCTATTTAAATTGCTGATTGTTATTTATTTATAAAACAACAAAACAAGCCCATCTTGTTAATATTCATCTAAAATTATGGATCCAGAATATAGAACATAGAAATAAAAAAAATGGGCAGCAAGCAAAATGCTCACCACCCATTTTTTATCTACAATCAATCCTTAACAATTAACCATTAACAATTAATCATTAAAAAAAAGCCCCCCGCCTGACTCATTTGTCAAGCAGGGGGCTTTCCTGTATATCTACATCATGAAAAAGTTCCGTGTGTCGGTGGTTTTCG
>CANHDG010000145.1 GCA_947459365.1 Saprospirales bacterium | reverse complement strand
GAACTCCGATCCATTGACCATTAGCAGTGTAACCAGAAAAGTCTGCTCCGATGCTTGCTCCCTCTTCTGCCGTTGGCTGGATGTCTGCTACCAGCCAAAAGTAGTTGTCGCCCTCTGAAAGTACTATTGGACCATTGAACACCAATTGGCCATTGGTGGAGGCTGCTTCGCCCAGTAGTTGAGCTGTGGAGAGTTGGAGACGAGGCTGATTACCGTTGCTATATAGCCTGAACTGGCTTAAGTGATTAGGATTCGTGAGGGCATGAAGGGAGAATTGGAGGTTGTCGATTTGAATTGGATTGTTTCCACCTATTGTTTTAAAATTGACAGAGAGCAAGCGCTCAGCGGTAGCGCCTTGACCAACCGGGAAATCCGGATGGTAGGTGTTGGTACTTAGGAGGGTCATATCGACGGCATTTGGAACGCTGGTGCTCGCATTTCCAAACAGTGTACCTGGGTGGTTACCGGTGAGATCAGGAACTACTTGGCCGTTACTGTTTTCAAAATCCCAAGCGGCTAGTAATCCAGGTTCGTTGCCGGATACCTGTGTTAGCTGGTCGGCAGCAATTTGTTCTTGGGTGAGTGCGAACGACCAGATGCGGATTTCGTCCAGCCATCCATTCCAGAAAAGGCTTGGGGACTGGCTTGCCCCGAAATATAAATCGAGGGCATTTTCAAATCCTTGTGTACCAAGGATGGTAGTGGTGGTGGATTGCTCCAGTTGGGCGTCCACATATATTCTAACGGTGCCGGTAGAAGCATCGGCCGTCATAGCTAGGTGGTGCCAGTTGCCGTCGCTGAGTGGAGTATTTCCAAAGGGAGGACCGGCATTGGCGCCGCTGGTGCTTCTAAGGTTGACGCCAAATTCTCCTGTATTGCTTTTTATGATACATTCATAGCCTGCAAAAGCAGCGGTAGTCCCGCCTCGCTTGCAAGCGATTCGAAAGAAATCGGTATTGGCTGAGGCTTTTACCCAGCAGGTGATGCTAAAATGTTCACCTGCGCTAATATCCAAATCATCATGGTCTTCTACACGTAGGTAGTCGCCATTGCCATCAAGAAGCAGCGCTTTTCCAAATTGAGCTGTGCTTTGCCAGCTAAGAAACAAGAAAGGGAGTAGTAAAAAAAGGCGCATGGAGATATAAGTTTAGTACAAACAGACCAATCCATTATTCGCTATTTTTGAAACGTCAACTCACTGAGTCGTATGGTATGTTCGATCCGTTGGTTACCTCGGATATCGTAGACTTCCATTTTGATGCTCGGGTCTGGCTGATTCCAATTGATAGAGAGGAGGCCAAAGTGGTTTTCCATCACTGGGCCTTCTATTCTATTTTCATTAGGGGTTGCGAAGTGCCAAGTAGAAGTAATTCCGCTGGCGGTTACATCATAGATTGGGTAGAGTCCGTTTTCCTTTAAAACAGAAATTTCTGCATAATGGACATCGCCAGTAAGGAACAGTACTCCATTTGCCTTGGTTTTTTTAATTAGTTCGAGCATTCTTTTTTGTTCATGTGGGAAGTTGGCCCAAGCCTCATAGCCGTTGTAGGAGATGCTGAATTGAGTTCCGGAACCGATAATTCGAAGGTCAGCAGGTTTTTGGAATTCTTTTTCCAGCCACTTCCATTGTTCTTCTCCTAAGAGGGTGGAATCAGAGATTTCATGAGGGTAGTAATCAAGGGGATAGAAAAACTTAGCGTCACGGCTTAGCTCTCCTCTATACAATCGAAGGTCATCCCGGAAGGTTCGGTTATCTAACAGGATAATTTGAAGTCTCTTCCCATTTTCATCAAGGTAGTAGGAGGTGTAGATGCCATCGTGTTGGCGACGGGGGGACTCTTTTGGTTCTTCCCAGAAGTCTAGGAAAATGTTTTTGGATTGTTTCTTGAACGCATAATGCCTTCCAGAATCATTCCATCCATAGTCGTGATCGTCCCAGGTAGCTAGGAAAGTGGTGTTTTTTTTGAGGCGTTGGAATTCTGGTTTAGCGGCTAGCTGGGCGTATTTTGCTTTTAGCACGGCCATATCCTTGGTGTCGCCGTAGATATTGTCTCCCAGCCAGATAAAATAGTCTGGTTGGAAGTTGCGGGCGGTATCCAGGATAGGCATGGAGCGCTCTTGGGATCCACAGGATCCGAAAGCAATTCGACTAGGTAGCCCTGATTGAGCTAGGATTGGTAGTTGGGACAGCAAGAAAAGAGCAGTTGTAGCAAAGAACAAGCGGTTTGACATAATACAAAAATGTTAGTGAAAAATGGGCTACAACGCTTACATACGGGATTCCAGGTTGGTTTAAAAGTCGAACAGGTCTTCTAGAAAGGAGTCTTTTTTCTTTTTTTTGTAGTCGTGTGATCGGTGATCGGAGTAGGTGTCTTTGTGGTAGGGTTTTTCGGATTTGGGGTAAAAAGGCGGTTGGCTTTGATTGGTGCGCTCGATGATTTTATCCAATTCGCCTCTATCGAGCCAAATACCACGGCAGTCTGGGCAGTAGTCTATTTCCACGCCGTTTCGATCGGTCATCAACAGGTTTACATTGCAGTTTGGGCACTTCATAGCAGTTTCAGTATATGGTGGTGTATGAATTGTTGGGTAGAAGTAAAGTGCGAATTAACTAAAAAGAGGAAGTATGGTTACATTTTTTGCAGGTATGGAGGGGCTTATCTGCATTAAATGCTTGGATCGCTTCCTTGATTTGTGTCCCGATATCTTTAAGTGGGAAGCCTGCCTCGTGGAGGGGGTGGTGGCAATTTTCACAGAACCACATCAGTTTGTCGATTTCTCCTTCCCGGCGGTGGCGTTCGATGACTAGGCCTACGGTTCCTTCTGGGCGTTGTGGGGAGTGTGGGACTCGGGCGGGGAGGAGGAACATTTCGCCTTCCCGAATATCAATTGTTTCTGGTTGGCCGTCAGCATTGATGATTTTTACTTGAATATCGCCTTCTAGTTGGAAGAACAGTTCTTCACCTTCTTCCCAGTGGTAGTCTTTTCGTCCGTTTGGTCCGCCTACGATCATGACGATAAAGTCGTCGTTATTGACAAAGAGTTGTTTGTTGCCGACGGGAGGTTTGAGCAGGTGTCGATTTTCTTCGATCCAGTTGTGTAGGTTAAAGGGACGTACCATAGTAAAAAGTAGTTTTATTATGGGCAAATATCGGTTATTCCATCTGACAACAGGCATCATTTATCTATAAATTTGCGATCTGGCGCGAATGATAGGATGGAAACGGTTTGATCTCGTTACTTTTGGGTGAAGATAACACGACAGGTATGCCATTTTCAGAGATAGTTGCCATGGCGTTGCAGAACATCCGCGCCAATTTGCTTAGGTCTGTATTGACCCTATTAATTATTGCATTGGGTATTATGGCTTTGGTGGGCATTTTGACGGCGATTGATGCGATTGCTTTTTCCTTGAACGATAATTTTTCGGGCTTGGGGGCGAATTCGTTTACGATTGAGCGAAAGTGGGGGGAGGTAAAGAGCAGTAGAGGTGGGCGTCGTCAAAAAGTAGGGGAGCCGATTGATTACCGTCAAGCGATGGAATTTAAGGAGCGGTTTCACTTTCCGGCTTCTGTTTCGGTATCTTTTCAGGGTACGAGTTTAGGTACAGCAAAATTTGGGGAGGTTGAGACGAATCCGAATGTGGCTTTTTGGGGCGTTGATGAGCAGTATTTTGAGGTAAAGGGCATGGATATTGTGCATGGAAGGAATTTTTCGTTAAATGAGGTCAATGATGGGCAGCCGAAGGTGGTAATTGGCTACGAGGTGGCGAAGAAGTTGTTTAACAACAAACCAGAGAATGCATTGGATCATATCATCACGGTGGGCAGCGATCGGTATCGGGTGATTGGGGTTTTGGCATCAAAGGGCGCTTCGATGAATAGTTCCAACGACCGGGCAATTTTTGCACCTTTATTGAAAGTGAAGTCGATTTATGGAACGGAGGGAACGGAGTATTCGGTAGTTGTTGCGGTAAATAATGCGACGGATTTGGATGCTGCTCAATCGGAGGCTGCTGGGGTATTTCGGCAGATTCGGCGATTGCGACCAGGCGAGCAAGATGATTTTGAAGTGTTTGCTAGTGATAGTTTGGTAGCCATTTTAAAAGAGAACACTACGAATCTTCGATTGGCGACTATTGCAATTGGGTTAATGACATTACTAGGGGCGGCGATTGGGCTAATGAATATCATGTTGGTAAGCGTTACAGAGCGCACGAGAGAAATTGGCATTTACAAAGCGTTGGGGGCGACTTCTGCGAGTATTTTATATCAATTTTTAACGGAAGCGATCGTGATTTGCCAATTAGGTGGGATTGCTGGTATCTTTTTAGGTATCTTGGTCGGAAATTTAGTCACACCGGCACTGGGAGGATCCTTTTTGATTCCATGGGGTTGGATGGCGCTTGGTTTTGGGCTGTGTATGGTGGTGGGAGTTCTTTCTGGGTTTTATCCAGCCTTAAAAGCCTCTCGATTGGATCCTATTGAAGCATTGAGATACGAATAAACCATTTTTATGAATAAACTTTGGCTGATAGTACGGAGGGAGTATCTGACTCGGGTACGTACGCGTGCGTTTTTATTGGGCACTTTATTAACCCCGTTGGCATTTGGGGCTTTCTTTGCTATCCAGGCATTGATGATGTCGTACAAGGGTACGGAAAAGAGAAGCATTGTGGTATATGATGAGGCTGGGGTGATTCGAGCTGGTTCAGGGATTCCGGATGAGGATGGTTTGCACTTCTCATTGGCACCCATGGGATCAGAATTAGAGCGATTGAAGGAAGATGTTCGGAATAAGAAATACGATGGGGTGCTTCGTTTGCCGCCATTAGCTAATTTATCGGTAAAAAAACAAACCGTTTACTTGTATTCGGATGCCGCGTTCAGTCCTGAAACGGAAGGTGTAATCAAGCGTAGAATTGCAGCTAAAATCAAGGATTTTAAGATTGATTCCTTGGGGCTAGACCGCAAGTCGCTCAGTGAGCTAGAGACCGAGGTTTCCTTGGATCCGGAGCCTATTGACCAAGCGGATGATCAAGGAGGCTCATTGACGAGTGGGGTTGCGATGGGGATTTCTTTTTTCATGGGAATTGCCATGTACATGTTGGTTCTCATTTGGGGATCCATCGTGATGCGTTCGGTTATGGAAGAGAAAACAAATCGCATTGTTGAGGTAATCATGTCCAGCGTTAAGCCTTTTGAACTAATGCTTGGTAAAATTATTGGTTCTGCTGGGGTAGGAATGACTCAGCTTATTATTTGGGTGGTGTTGAATACCTTTATTTTTTTTGGGATTCAGCTATTTTTAGGTATCGATACCAGCTCTGCTGCGGTGACATCGCAAGCCGGTATGGGGGCAGCCACTGAGATGCAAGACAGTTTGCCTGCATTGATTGAGGAGATTATGCGGCAAAACTGGTGGTATATTTTGGTGGTTGGGCTAATCTTTTTTCTTGGAGGCTATTTTTTATATGCATCGATGTTTGCTGCAGTGGGTAGTGCGGTTGGCGATGATATGGGAGAAAGTCAGTCCCTGACCTTTCCAATTATGATTCCGATTATTTTGGCCTTTGTCATTATGACTTCGGTGGTGATGCGCGCGCCGCACAGCACTTTAGCTATTATTGCGTCTATTTTCCCTCTATTTTCACCGATTGTGATGCCTGGTCGACTGGCTTTTGACCCACCTGTATGGCAAGTGATTTTATCTATCGTCGTATTGATTGGGTCTGCGGTATTTTTTGTTTGGTTGTCTGGACGGATATACCGGGTAGGAATTTTGATGTACGGAAAGAAAGTGACGATTCGGGAATTAGGAAAATGGCTGTTTTACCGTTAGTAGACCGTTTTCTCATTCATAAAAGATCAGAAGTGGGGATTTATTGGTTGGCCTCCCATCCAATAGCTGCCAACATTCTTCCGGTTACTCCCTTTTCTGCTCGGTAGGAAAAAAAGTCTTGGGTCTGTAGGAAGGTGGAACGTTGATCGATTTCAATGTGGGCTGCAGGTACTCCGGCTTGAAGGAGTTGATCCCAATTCGCTCTTTTTAAGTCAACGTAGTATTGTTTGGTGCCTTCGATGGCTTTTATAAAAGCCGGTTCAAATTGAGCGGCCACTTCGGCCCCTACTTCAAAGGAGCACTCGTCGATGCAGGGACCGATCCATGCGAAACAATTTTGTGCTTGTACTCCGTAGGTAAGACGCAACCTTTCCAATGTTTTTTGGGTAATCTGCTGGACGGTACCCCTCCATCCAGCATGAATGGCTGCCAGGGCTCCGGTGGTAGGGTCTGCCAGTAGAATTGGAGTGCAATCAGCGATGCTAACACTAATTAAAAGGCCTTTTTTTTGGGTGATCAACGCATCAAATCCTTCCGTAATTCCTGCCTTAGTGACCTCTAGAATTTCCGTTCCATGTACTTGCAAGGAGCCGGCCAGTGCTTCTGCTTTGAACCCGAGCAAGTTACAAAACCGTTTTCTGTTTTCTAGTCGAGCACTTTCCTCATCCGGGCCACGAAAGTCCAGGTTCATAGAAGCATAAGGACCGATGCTGGTGCCTCCGTCTCGCGTGCTCATTCCGGCACGAAGTTCTGTTATTGTTGAAAAAATGGATGGATAGATCATCGCTTCACCTTTCTTTGGAGGTTGAGGAGTATGGAGAATAGCCGCAAATTTAAGCTGAACAGTTATTTAGGAATATGGCCTTACTCACAAATACACCAGGCGTCGATCAGGGAGGTGATTTGTACGGTTAATGCACCTGCTGGGGTTCCTGCAGGAACACAAATATTCAGTAGGCCTGTATTTTGGGTGTAAGAAGCGTTGAAAGTGCTAATTGCATTCCCTGCAGAAAGAAGGTTTCCAGACAAGGTAAAAACGCTTGTTCCGGTCATTGTAACGGTTAGGTTTTGACAATTTCCGGCACACCAATCGGTGGTAGGACTGGAGAGCAGAGCAGTTGGCAGGGGCTTCCAGGTGAGTTGAAGGGCATTGGAGATGGATAGGCAGGGATCATTTACATCAACACTCCCATTGAGGGCATTTCCTACTATTGCTGCGACATAATAGTTAATCCCTAGTTGCATTGGAGCTACAAAATTGAAGGATGGACTGGAGGAGGTAGCTAAGATACTGCCTAAAGTATCCAATGGGTTTGAGAAAAATATATACTGTAATAGGTCATCTGAGTCAAGTGTAGGTTGACTTTGGGTTGAAAAGCTAAAGGTGCTATTTTGGCAGGGTGAGTAGGGGCCTCCG
>CANHDG010000144.1 GCA_947459365.1 Saprospirales bacterium | reverse complement strand
TTTAGTTTGGCCCAAAATTTGCAAGCCTTCGTTAAGGTTAGGGAGCAAGTCGATGGTATCTGTTTTCAGGTTGTCTGCATTGACTCGAATTAGTAGGTTGTCATGGATGTGAGTAAGTTGGGAGCTTCCAGGGACCCATTTGATTTGGCGGAGGCTGCTGGGTGATAATGCCATCCTTTTTTGAAACGCCTCGGACATGGTGAATGTTTTTTGGGCGTTAAGTGGTTGTTGAAGAACCGAGTAAAGCAAGGCGGCGAAGAGTAAGAGATGCTTCATGAGTGCGCTTATTTTTTTGCGCTAAGATATTGAGATTGATTTATTTCATTGGGATGGAGCTCATTTAATCCTGTTTATTCTGATTTTTATGAATTTTTAATAATTATTTTGAAATTTGCTCAAAAAAAATTAATTACCTTTGTGCCATTAATCAAATTTGCATTATCCCGCATTTAATAGTAATACTATGAGAAAATTATTTTACCTATTAGTCGTCGTTATTAGCCTTTCAGTTCCGTATGGCTGTAACCAAAACGGAACGGAGCCAATAACAGAGCCCTATCTAAAGTACAAAACCAGTGATTACAATGCTGCGATTGCCCACGAGTGGATGCAATTGGGCTATCAAATGATTAAGGACAACTTTTTGTTTGGGCCTCATGCGGCTCGGACGTATGGATATTTAGGTCTTACAGTTTATGAAGCTGTACACCGCGGTATTCCGTCGGCTAAAAGCTTAGCTGGTCAGATCAACGATTACCCAGAGGCAGCTTATTTTGATGAGGGCAAGTCTTATGACTGGGGAGTAGTGATGTGCGCTGCTATGGAAACAGTTTATCCCGCTTTAATGGACAACATGAGCAGCGCTCAGCGCAGCACCGTTCAGTTGTTGGCAGAGCAGCAAGAGGCGCAGATGATGAATAAGGGTTTGACTCAGGAAATTTTTGAGAGTTCCCGTGATTATGGTACCCGTGTGGGACTCAAGATTGTGGAGCGTATTAGGAAAGATGGAAGGGATGTTATTCGTAATATTGTTCCTCAGTTACCAGACCGTGATGCTGCGCATCCTTGGTTTTGGGATCGTACTACGTATAATCAAAACCCAACCGAGCCTATGTGGGGGACGATACGCACTTTTGTGATTGACAATTCACAATCTTGTGAGGGAGAAGCTCCGTATGCATACTCTGTAGATCCTAACAGCCCATTCTACAAAGATGCCAAGGAAGTATTTGATGTAGCTAGAACACCAGAAAACAAGGCGTTGGCCTACCATTTTGATAACGGTCCGGGTCGTACCTGTAGCCCTGCTTGTCATTGGGTTAGTATTACTGAGCAGTTATTAAAAGAAGAAAACCGTGATTTGGCGTTCGCTGCCAAAGCATATTGTGTGGTTGGTTTTGCTGCTGCAGACGCATTCAGTGCGGCTTGGTACATGAAGTATAAGTATAATTTAATGCGTCCTGCTACTTATTTGAAAGAGCAGTTTGATCCAAATTACGAGGCATTGTTGGGAACTCCACCCTATCCAGATTACACTTCTGGCTCTTCTGCCATTGGTGGAGCAGCACCTACAGTACTGGTTCCTTTGTTTGGCGACCGTGCTTTTGTAGATCGCACCCACGTGGGAAGCCCGCTGTATACCCCGGATGGAGGTCCTTTTATCCTTCCTGAGCGTTCTTTTAGTTCTATCACAGACTGCGGCTTGCAGCAAGCTGAAAGTCGGATTGTAGGCGGGGTACACTTCCGCAGAGCCTGCTCAGAATCGTTAAAAATGGGTCGTTGTGTAGGTGGTACGATTATGAACCGTCTCGACTTTGGTTTCTAAGAAAACAGTTTCAATTAAGTATAATAAGGAAGGGGTTGTGAGCCAATTGGTTCACAACCCCTTCTCTATTAATGCGAACTTTTCGATTGGGATATTAGCGTGTTTCTTCCTTGTGGGCGGCAATAGCAGCGCGAACACTGCCATGTTGAAGGAGTTGTTTTTCTGCTTCTTCTTGTGATAGGCCGGTTCCTTCAGCAACCATTTTGGCGCCTCGTTCGACGAGCTTGGCATTACTAAGTTGCATATCGACCATCTGATGGTCACGGACGCGTCCTAGTCTGATCATGGTTGCAGTGGAGATCATGTTCAGGATTAGTTTTTGTGCAGTACCAGATTTCATTCGGGTGCTTCCTGTCAGGAATTCTGGTCCTACGACAGCTACTATTGGGAAATCTGCTTCCTCGAGGAGGGGGGCACCTGGGTTACAGGTGATGGATCCTGTCGAGATACCGGCTTCTCGGCAATTTCGCAGACCATGAATCACATAGGGGGTAGTTCCGGAGGCAGCGATTCCGATGACGAAATCGCCTTGGTTAATTTGGAATTCCTGAAGATCTATCCATGCTTGGGTGGTACTATCTTCTGCCCCTTCAACCGCTTTTCGGATAGCTTGGTCTCCTCCAGCGATAATTCCAATCACCCACTCGGGCGGGGCTCCAAAAGTTGGAGGAATTTCGGAGGCGTCAACTACCCCTAGACGGCCGCTGGTCCCAGCTCCAATGTAGAAAAGCCTGCCTCCGCTCTGCATTTTTGGGACGAGGGCTTCTACCAACGCTTCTATTTGGGGGATTGCTGCCTGAACGGCCAAGGGGACCTGCTGGTCTTCCTTATTGATTCCTTGGAGCAGCTCGATCGTGGATTTTTGTTCGAGGTTACGGTATGGGGAAGGGCTTTCAGTAACTTTTTGCATACAAATGAAGAAGAGGGGAATTGAGTTTCGCGGTTTTCCTCAGAAAGTACGACCTTTGTTTTATGTTATTGAAATGGCTATTCACTCTATTGGCAATACTTTGGTTGTATGAGGCCATCACCCGGATATCTAGGGAGCGCCGCCAGTCGAATTATCGAAATCGGAATCGCTACGACGACCGAGACTACACGGACTATGAGGAGTTGGACAAGTAGAAGTTGCTGATGCAGTTCTAGGCTGATGCTTGCTTGTCAACAGCCAACTCTCCATTATTCGTGAATTGGCAGTCTAAATTGGTTGTAATTTAGGGCCATTCAATAACCAACCCGGCGAATACTAGTCCTCCTCCGAATCCAATAAGAAGGATCCGATCACCTGAGTGTACCTTGCCTTCTTTTATACCTCTATGCAGTGCTAGAGGAATAGAGGCGGAGGAAGTGTTTCCATAGAGTGTAATACTTTCGAGTGTTTTTTCGATTGGGAAACCAGTTTGATTGCAGAGTGCTTCTATGATGCGCATATTGGCGCTGTGAGGAATAAACCAGGTCAGTTCTTCCAAGCTTAAACCTGCCTTCTTGGTTAATTCAACCATTTTTTCACTAACGGTGTTAACGGCCCATTTGAAAACGGCTCTTCCGTTTTGGTGAATTTTGTTGTCGGTAATAACATCTTGTCCATTAATTTGCCGGCGGCTATTGGACATGTAGAGATCTTTTCCACCATCTCCCTGACTGCCGGTGACAGCAGCTAGGATATTGCCTTTTTCGGCTGCTTCGACCAAGACGACTCCTGCTCCGTCGCCAAATAAGATACAGGTCGTTCGGTCTTCATAATTGGTAACTTTGGAGAGGGTTTCTGCGCCAAACACCAAGATTTTCTTGTGTGTTCCTGCGCAAATCAGGCCTTGTGCCAGGATAACGCCATAAGCGAATCCGGCGCAGGCGGCAGAGATGTCAATTGCTCCAGCTGCCTTAAGGCCTAGCTTGTCTTGGAGTTGAGAAGCCACGCTGGGCATCGCTTGGTCAGGTGTAACGGTTGCAACGATAATAAAGTCTACGTTCGCTATAGATATGCCGTATCGATCTTCTAGGTCTTTGACGGCATGGAGGCAGAGGTGAGAGGTGTATTCCTCTTCACCTGCAAATCGGCGCGTTTTGATTCCGGTTCGGGATTGTATCCACTCATCTGATGTTTCGATGATAGATTCGAAAAATTCATTTCCAATTTCCTGTTCGGGGACATAGCTTCCGATTGCTGTGATTTTAGCCTGCATGGTATGGACTCTATTTAATTCTGAAAGTGCAAAAGAACGAAATTAAATTAAGAACCATACAGGCGGATTTTATTATTGAATATATTGTATATAAACTTTTCTATTTGTGGTCTTTTTCAGCGACTCTAAACAAGGCAACTAGGAGGATTATTGAGGGTGAAGGGGTTGGCGGGCATACGTTGTATAATCAGGTTGTTGTGGTGATTGAAGGATATAAAGGATGGTTTGTGCAAATACAGTTATTTCTAGTAGGTTGGTTTCTGTAATAACTGCGAAATCAGAAGTTCGGATTACTTCACCGTTTACCAAGGCGTCGCCTTCCAGCAGGTAGATGGAGGTAGTGCTAGAGGGGTTGAGAGGAAGGTCTACTCCCCCGGCATCGAGGACTAGTTTGGAAAATTGAATTCCGGGTGTGTCCATCTGAAAGGGGCTGCCTGGTCCGATGAGGGTCTGTAGGCTACCGGATGTTAGGATTTGCACGGGGAATTGATGGGCATCGTAGTCGCTGTAGGAGGGTGGTTGTTGCAGTGTTTTTTGCAAGTTTGGGTCGAACCAGATTTGGAAAAGTTCAGCATGTTGATCCATCCATTCGGAGTGGCTAATACCATTTCCGGCACGAATAATTTGGGCATCTCCTGCCTGCAGGTCTTTCCATTCATTGAGTTGTGTATCGAAGTGCCTTATAGCTCCTTTTATGACGAAGGTACAAATCTCGAAGCCCTTGTGTGGGTGCAGACCGATGGTGCTTTCTCTTAAGGCTCTGGCGTGTGCCCAATAGAACAGGTTGGAATATGGTTTTAGGAAGGATCCATCTTTAGGAAACCCGATGGGTTTGTTTTCTACAATTTTTCCGTTGTTAAATTCTCCGAATCCTTGTTGGTCCAGCGGGATGATTTGCATTGCCATAATATAAACGCTTAACTGTAGGCTCAAAAAAAGGATAACAGGCGGTTGTTGGGATTGTTTTAGGCAAGGCTGTGTGATGAAGTCGTTTTTCTAGACAGTGAATGGTAAATTACTTAGGAAGATCGTCCTTGCTCGGACAAAAAGTTAGCTAATTTTGCCCTTGGATTGGGCGGATTGTTGAAGTAGGACAGTGGATAACGGGGCCTGTTAAACCTTTCGATTGTTGTTTTGTTTTTTTCAGAAAATATTGAAAAATGAAGTTTTTACCTGTATTTGATTCAACGCGGCCGATTTTGATTGCTGGGCCTTGTTCAGCTGAGACGGAGGAGCAGGTGCTTCAGACTGCGCATCAGTTAGTGGGAAGTGGGATTCAGTTGTTTCGCGCGGGTATCTGGAAGCCGCGCACACGTCCTGGGGCATTTGAGGGCGTTGGTACGGTTGGGTTAGGATGGTTAAAGCGGGTAAAAGAGGAGACAGGGATGCGGGTTACCACAGAGGTTGCGACTGGTCAGCACGTCCAGGAGTGTTTACAGTATGGAGTGGATGTGCTTTGGATTGGAGCTCGAACTACGGTAAATCCGTTTTCGGTGCAGGAGATAGCGGATGCGTTGGCGGGTTCTGACATTCCGGTATTGGTTAAAAACCCCGTAAATCCGGACTACAAGCTTTGGGTAGGGGCACTTGAGCGGTTGTATCAGGCTGGGCTTCGGCGTATTGCGGTGGTTCACCGTGGTTTTTCAAGTTATTGTGATTCCAAGTATCGGAATGTACCCAGGTGGCAGATGGCGATTGATTTAAAACAGGAGTTTCCGGATTTGGAGGTCATTTGTGATATTTCCCATATTTGTGGTCGGCGCGATATTTTGCAAGAGACGGCACAAAAGGCGTACGATTTGGATTTTGATGGTTTGATGACGGAGGTACATATTACACCTGATACCGCTTGGAGTGATGCTGCGCAGCAAATTACTCCTCCACGTTACCAAGAGATGATTGGACAGTTGGTGCGCAGAAATTTAACTTCAGATGATCCAGAATTTTTGAGGCGTATTGAGCAATTCAGGTCGGAATTAGATGAGGTGGATGAGGAGTTGATCAACCTAATCAGTCGCAGGATGCAGCTGGTCCGGCAGATTGGTGAAGTTAAAAAGCAGAAAAACATCGCGGTTTTGCAACCGGAGCGATTCAGGGCAATGCGGGAGGCATTGAGTCAGCGCGGGGTCAAGAATGAATTAAGCGCTGAATTTGTATCCTTGTTTCTGGAGGCGGTACACCAGGAGAGCATCAATCAGCAGGAGCGGGTAATGCACGCTGGTACCCGGGAATAGGTTAGAGCGCTTTTAGGATATTTTTCTCAATTCGCTCCAACATATCTGTATCATTTTCTCTTACAAAGGGCATTCCGGTCACCAGTTCATATAATTCTATGTATCGGTTGCTCACTTCCTCAACGAATTGATCTGGCATGATGGGCATGGATTGACCTTTTTTCCCTTGGAATCCATTTGCCATTAACCATTCGCGAACGAATTCCTTACTCAGTTGTCGTTGGCGTTCTCCTGTGCGTTGACGTTCTTCGTATCCATCTGCGTAAAAGTATCTAGAGCTATCGGGAGTATGGATTTCATCCATGAGAACCACTTTGCCGTTGTGAATTCCGAATTCATACTTGGTATCAACTAGGATGAGACCCCGTTGGGCGGCCATTTCGGAACCTCTTTGGAAAAGGGCACGGGTGTACTGCTCCATTTGTTCATATATCTCCGATGTAACAAGTTCACGTTCCAGCAGTTCCATTTTTGAGATATCCTCGTCATGTCCTTCTTCTGCTTTGGTAGTCGGAGTAATGATAGGTTCTGGAAACCGGTCATTCTCGCGCATGCCCTCTGGCAAGGTAACTCCGCATAAGGTGCGTAGACCGGCTGCGTAGGTTCTTGCGGCGTGTCCAGCCAAGTACCCACGGATCACCATTTCTACCCGTACGGGTTCACAAAGCAGTCCGATGGCGACATTTGGGTCTGGTGTCGCTTCCAGCCAGTTTGGGCAGATATCTCGTGTGGCATTTAGGAAATGGGCGGCCAGTTGGTTGAGTACTGCTCCTTTGTGGGGGATTGGTCTGGGAAGAATATGATCGAAGGCGGAGATGCGATCGGAGGCGACCATTACCAATCGATTGTTGAGAAAGTAGACATCCCGCACTTTTCCGCGGTAGAAGGCCGTCTGGCCTGGCAATTGAAAATGAGTTTCTTTTAACGCCATGATTGAATCCTATGCTAGTCGAGCCGCAAAGGTACTAGAGTTTGGAAGAGTTGTTAAATAATTAGAGAACAGAAGTATTTTTGCGGCGACAAACGACTGTCAAGAGGCAC
>CANHDG010000143.1 GCA_947459365.1 Saprospirales bacterium | reverse complement strand
TTAACCACCAAATTTTTTCGTAACTTTTTTTTATTTTTTTCTGAGGCGCATTTCTTTTAACACGTTTTCTCCGAATTAGGCCGCAAAGGTAAGACAAGTGTTTTTATATCACCAAACTTATTTTAAAGTTTTTTTAAATAAATTTCTAAGCCACACTAAATCCCTTCCAAATTATTCATTTTCCCTATTTTTTGGCCTTAAATTAACGTCCTCTAGATCTTTTTTTCTTATTGGCCTCCTATATACCCTTATTTTCACACCCTTTCTCATTGTATTACATCCCCCGCTTCTGCCACATCCCTTTTATTATTATGCAAATGGCTCAACTAAATACCTCACTTGCCATTCAAAACCTATTTTATGATATCAACCATTCCTTTGTGCTTCACGCTGATCCTCTCACCGCAGCTGGTCAGCAAGCCTACCTTAAAAATCAATTCTTGTTCTATGGACTCAAAATGCCCAACTGGAGAAAACTTTCTCAACAAATAATCAAAAATCATCCCATCCTTTCCGAATCAGAACTTATTACCCTTATCCAATACTGCTACCAATCGCCGTACCGAGAACTTCACTATTTTAGCCTGCAGCTACTTGAAAAGCAAATCAAACAAGTCTCTCCTTCCTTTCTTTCTACTCTCGAACAACTCATCTTGTCCAACTCCTGGTGGGACACGGTCGATTGGATCTCTAAACTCGTCGGAATACATTTTAAACGATATCCTGACCTAATTCATCCCACCATAGAAAGATGGATGCAGTCCGACCAATTGTGGCTACAGCGAGTTTGCCTCCTGTTTCAACTGCACTATAAACAGGATACAGATGCTAAACTTCTTTTTCACCTTATTACACAAGTTGCAAGCTCCAATCAATTTTTCCTACAAAAAGCCGCAGGATGGGCACTCAGACAACTCTCCAAAGTTAATCCCAAAGCAGTCATAACGTTTGTTAACTCTTCCACACTTTCAAACCTCACTCGCAAAGAAGCCCTTCGTTTAATCAACAAACCCTAATTTTGGGTCTTCATGGTCTAGAGTCCAAACTAGCCAAGCCCACAATTCAACTTTCTGTTATGGCCAACGCACTGCGCCCTTTATCACTTCTACCCTTACGCCTCTCCCTCTTTATTCTGTTTTTTACCACCCAATCAGCTCAAGCTGCAGGATACTTCGCCACGACACATGGCATCCGTTCTAGTTATCAAAAAATCATCAGCCTCCAACTGAATGATGCAAGATATGAATTAGACCTCCTCAAACAAGCTGAACCCAATAACTTGATGGTTTTGTTCCTCGAAAATTATTGGGAATGTGTTAGTGCACTATTAAATGATAATGAAGACCAGTACCATTCATGGAGTCGTAATCTTAATAAACGTCTCGACAAAATCTCAAAAGGCGATCGGCAGTCACCTTACTACCTTTACTGTCAAGCAGAAATTCGGCTCCAATGGGCAGTCCTTCAAGGCCGCTACGGTGACTACCTAGCTTGCGCCTGGAATGTAAAACAAGGATTCGCGCTCCTGGAAGAAAATCAACGCCGTTTTCCCAACTTCACCGCAAATAAAAAAAACCTGGGCGTCATTCACGCCCTCGCTGGAAATATTCCAAAAGAAATTAAATGGGCCGTAAAGGGTATTAGCGGCATCTCCGGAACAATCGATCAAGGTGTCCAAGAAGTAGAAGAAGTGCTTTTATTTGCAAAAATGAATCCAGACTTCCTCTTCGGTGTAGAGAGCATGGTTACCTATGCCTATCTTCAACTTCACCTTAACAACCAAATGGAAAATGCCTGGAAAACAATGAATGAGGTATACCGAAATGCCCAACATAACCCCTTGGCCAAATTGGCACTCGCTAATATTGCTATGAAAACAGCTCGAAATGATGATGCCATACGACTCCTTCTAGAAATGCCCAAGAATAAAGCCTACCACCCTCTGACCTATCAATACTTACTTCTTGGAATAGCAAAATTATACCGCCTTGATAAAGACGCCAACCAACCGCTTCTCACCTTTCTCCAATTACACAAGGGACAGTTTGGCATCAAAGAGGCTTATCAGAAACTCGCTTGGCACAGCCTACTCCAAAATGACCAAACGAACTACTGGGGTTATATCTACCAAGCGAAAATTCAAGGAATCACAAGAGCCGATACCGACAAAGCAGCCCATCGAGAGGCTAGCTCCGGTGAAATGCCCGATCCTACCCTCCTTAAAAGCCGCCTACTGAGCGATGGTGGCTACTTCCAGCAAGCTTACCAATTACTCCACAATAAAGGAGACTCCTATGCATATCATTTCAAAAACCACCTAGAATTTCTCTATCGAATGGGCCGTATCTGCCATAAACTCGGCAAAACAAAAGAAGCTGTCCAATACTACCAACAAACCGTCGAAACCGGCTCCCAGCAACCTTGGTACTTTGCTTGTAACGCTGCTATTCAACTCGGACTCCTGTATGAAGAACGAAAAGAATTCGAAAAGGCGCGCCAATACTATAAACGAGCCAGCCAAATAGAACCAGAAGAATACGCAGCAAGCCTGCACGCACGAGCAAAAGCTGGTTTTAACCGGGTAAAAAATAAATAACAGGCCCTACCTCACCATTTTACCAAGCACTTTGTTTCCTCCACTTGCGCAGTTTTATATACTTTCGCTTTTTTTCAACTCAATAACACCCATTATGCAAGTAGTTGTTTACGGAAAACAATTCAAGGATAAAGACCTACCCTATATTCAAGAAGTACTAAACACCCTACACCGGGAGGGCTTCAATACCTATATATATACACCTTACCTTCAAGATATAATCCATAAGGTGAAATTTCCAGGCCCCTATGCCTCTTTCGATAGCCACAAAGATTTCCAGGTACACCGAATCAACTATGTAATCGTGCTAGGCGGAGACGGAACCATGCTTCATGCTGTCACCTTGGTTCGAGGAACGGGTGTACCTATATTAGGTATCAACTTGGGTAGAATGGGATTCTTGAATTACATAGAAAAATCACACATCACAGAAGCGTTCAATAAACTAAAAAGAGGCCTCTTTCATATTGAAGAGCGGAGCACCTTATTTCTCGAAAGCACTCCTCCAATTTTCGGGGAACTTAACTTCGCTATGAATGACTTTACCATTCTGAAACGAGACACCTCCTCCATGATTACCATACATACATATGTAAATGGGGATTACCTGAATACCTACTGGGCTGATGGCGTAATCTTGTCCACACCAACCGGCAGCACTGGCTATTCCTTAAGTTGCGGAGGCCCTGTTGTCACACCTAACTCCGCCAACTTTGTTCTTACCCCAGTAGCGCCCCATAACCTGAACGTCCGGCCCCTCGTCTTGTCAGACACCTCTGTAGTTGCCTTTGAAATAGAAGGACGAGGTGAAAACTTCATCTGTACACTGGACTCCCGATTTGAACTAATCGGAGCGCACCATCAGTTGGCCGTCCGCAAAAACGACTTCACCGTGAAACTAGTCCAATTACAAGACGAAACTTTTTTAAAAACTATTCGGGAAAAACTAGCTTGGGGTAAGGATATAAGAAACTAACATATCTAATCCATCACCCTCAAATCCAACCTGCTCAGCAATTCATTCACCAAAGGGTACTCACTCCGGATTCGTTCTAACCGCTCTCTATGACTAAACACCTTCACGGGACGCGGCGTCTCCACTTCAGAAACCAATGTCTCATCAAAAACAACCTTCAAGTTTACCCCAATATCCTGAAGATGATGCCTTAAAAAATCTAAAATTTTGGTCGTCTCAGCTTGAATCAACCCTGCCTGAATACTTAATCCAACCTTCGCAACTAGTACCTTGTCTTCCAAACTTAAGACTGCCGAAAGGAGTGCCTGCCTTAGCGAAGGAGAATCTGTGCGAGATGCAAAATCGGCCCAAGACGACTTACAATTTTCCATCGAAAACAAACTCTTCCGTTGAGAAAGAGCAGCCTGCTCTACCTGTACAACTTGCTCAAACGCATGTAAACTGAGTGGGATCTTATCCGCTTTCTTTACACCAGATTTAAGCGCCTCTGCAAGGGTGTTTACCGCATCCTTACCTAAAGGCAACGCATTCCCTGAAGTAGGGGAACTTGGCGGTTTTAATGGCAAAACAGGCGTTTCTTTAGGCAATAAGCTCAGGTCAGCCGTTTTTTTTTCCTCTAAAACAGCATTCACCGCCCTATTTATATGACACATTTTGATCAAGGCCATCTCTACGTGCAGCCGCTTGTGTCGGGCCATCTTGAAATGGATATCACAATCATTGCACAAGTTCAGTGCAGAAAGCAAAAAAGAGGACGATGCAAGCTGTGCCTGCCTACCGTACCTGTCGCGAAGCGAATCACCCGCCTCCAACAACGCCAATGTAGAAGAATCTTTGCAAACAAGAATATTCCGCAAATGCTCAGCCAACCCATTAATAAAAATATCTGGCTCAAAACCCTTGGCTGTTACCTGATCAAAAAGCAGTAATAATCCACTCAAATCTTCCCCAATTAGCGCATCCGTTACCTGAAAATAATAATCGTAATCAAGAATATTCAAATGTTCAATTACATCCGAATACCGCACACGCTTACCTGCAAAGCTGGTAATCCTATCAAAAATCGATAAGGCATCTCGCAAGGCACCATCCGCTTTCTGGGCAATAATATGCAAGGCATCCTCCTCTGCCTCAATGCCTTCTTGTAAACAGATATACTGTAGATGTAACACCATATCCGCTGCAGTAATCCTGCGGAAATCAAAAATTTGACACCGAGATAAAATGGTAGGAATAATCTTGTGCTTCTCAGTAGTAGCAAGTATAAAGATGGCATATGGTGGGGGCTCCTCCAAGGTCTTCAAAAAGGCATTAAACGCCTGACTGGACAACATGTGAACCTCATCTATAATAAAAACCTTGTAGTACCCCTCCTGCGGTCGATATCGTACCTGCTCCGTTAATGCCCGGATATGATCTACCGTATTATTAGAGGCGGCGTCCAACTCAATAATGTTGAATGAAGCACTTTCATTAAACGCAGTACAAGAAGCACAAGTATCGCAAGCCTCAAAATCAGAAGTCCGCTGTTGACAATTCAAAATTTTTGCCAAAATGCGCGCACAGGTCGTCTTCCCAACTCCTCGAGGACCACAAAATAAAAAAGCATGCGCAACATGATCGGTAGCCAACGCATTCTTCAACGTCTGGGCTACATGCTGCTGACCAACAACATCCTCAAACCGCCTTGGGCGGTATTTTCTTGCAGAAACGACAAATTGACTCATACCTTCACAAAGATAATACAAATGTTTTAAACTACGAACCCAAATGGAGGCCGTTCAATCGTCTACCCCCATACCACAATAAAGAAAGGGTACCAATCAAAGAAGCGAATGCCAACACCCAGGGCACCTGTACCTGCTGTTCTAAATCAACCAACTCCGGTGTACCCTTAACAAAATAAGCCCCCAATACCTGAGCCCCATTATTTAAAAAATGCACAAAAACAGGCACCCAAAAGTTCGATGTCTTCCAAAAAAGCCAGCCCAATAGTACCCCTAATATCCAGCGTGGAAAAAAACCCTCCATCTGAAAGTGTACAAAACTGAACACCGCTCCTGAAAGTATAATCGCTGCCCATGGCGACCATCTCCGCATCAACTGCCCTTGCAATATTCCTCGAAATAACAACTCCTCCCCCAAAGCAGGTATAACCCCTATCAAAAACAAGTTTGCCAATAGATCCGGCCACCCTGGCATCTGTAGAAGCGCACGCACCGTAGAGGCAGCCGCCTCAGATGTCGCCTTCATGGTGGCCGGTATAGGTATCATCCGGTTTAATTCAAAAACATATAGCACAAGTGGCATCGAGACCACCAATAAAATGGCTCCAAACAACATATCTAAACCTCGGGGAATACCAGAAAGAAACGTTGTTACATATAAACCAACCGCTGCATTCCTCAATATCCAAACCGTCGCCAAACCCGGCACTAAAAAAACCAATGCCTGATTTAACCCCGCTACTAAACGTAACTTCCACACCTCCTCCATAGGGGCCCCAAGGTCCAACTGCCCAATCAAGGTACTCCGATCCCAACCCCCAAAACTCTCCAGCAGCTGAACCACCACTCCCACTGCCATCATACCAAAGGTACAAAATGCAAAACAAATAAAGAGGACCTGTCGAACCGAAACGCCGTACAAGGAAGCAGGGAAACCATCTGAGTCAGACATCGAGTATCTATAATTATTCATTTTCAATTCATTTAGCCATACAACTTATTCTTCTGTGTATGTTTCTTTGCCACAAAAGTACCTGATTTATGACACGTTTAAGCGTAAATATTAACAAAGTAGCTTTACTCAGAAATGCGAGGGGAAGTAATGTCCCCAATCTCATTCAAGTAGCCTCCGACTGTGAATCGTTCGGAGCTGAAGGCATCACCGTACACCCAAGACCTGACCAAAGGCATGTCCGGTATGATGACATCCCTCTGCTCCGCGAAGTGGTAACCACCGAGTTTAATATTGAAGGGAACCCAGACCCCGACTTTCTTAAACTGGTCCTCGACAACCCGCCCCACCAATGCACATTGGTGCCCGACTCCCCCGACCAACTTACAAGTGACCATGGCTGGGATACTCTAAAAAATGGCGACCGTCTACAGGAAATAACCGCTGCACTCCACGAAAAAGGGATCAGAGTTTCCGTTTTCATCGATCCAATACCCGCTATGATTGAAGGTGCCAAAAAAGCAGGGGTAGATCGAATCGAATTGTATACGGGTCCTTTTGCTCACCAATTTAGCCAAAATCCTAATGCTGCTATGGCAGACTATGTAGAAGCCGCTAAAAAAGCCAATGACATCCAATTAGGTATTAATGCTGGCCACGATCTAAACCTTGAAAACCTGCGCTACTTCCGCGAAAATTGCCCGGGACTGCTTGAGGTAAGCATCGGACATGCTCTTATTGCCGATGCGCTCTACTTCGGACTATCTAACACGATTAAAATGTACCTTAATTTGCTAAGAACCCCCTGAAAAAATACACCAGACCAAGAAATAAAAACCAAACTAAATACTACCTTTGGCCCGTCTTGTACAATACTACGAACAACCCTAACTTGCTTCCAGTTAAATAATACCTTCTGCTGCAAGCAACTTTCTTGCAATTTTTCTCTACAATCCTATAATTAACCCACTTTTATTACAAAAAAGACATCGCCCTCACACCATTGTTTTCCAACTTATATTTTAAATTTTATTCACTTATAATTATCTTACC
>CANHDG010000142.1 GCA_947459365.1 Saprospirales bacterium | reverse complement strand
GTCCGCTCGACTGCTTTTTACCCTTCGTTGGTTGGGCACTGGCTGGTAGTCCAGCCAGTGCCCAATCGGTTTAATTTCGGATCAGCGGGCCAAACAAAACGGCGTTCCCCATGAGCCGTTCGGTGCCTCTCCAAAATCCCCTGAAATTGGGGTTCATAGCAAATTGGATTACCCGGCCGCTGCCCATGGGCTGCAGCAATAGGGCGGCGGCGCCAGAACAGGTCGCTTGCAGGCTGGGGTGCAGGTAGCCAGCCAAAAGGGGTTGGCTGCTAAGCCGCATCGGGGTCTGTGCAGGCTGGTCAGTGGGCTCCAGAAAGAGGGCCTCCGGAAGAAATACGCTGAGGTCCGCGGGCATTCCGTATCCAATCGGATGGGTAGTATCAAGGGTAGCCGCGAAGATGGCCCCCGGCATATTCCGGGCAGCACCCGCCTCCGAGCGTCGATTGAAGGGGGTGTTTTTGCGGTTGGGTATTGCGGGCAATTGTCTTGGTTCTGCCGTGGAGATACCAGCCGTTTTTAGCCACTGAATCGTCTTACCCGTCGCAATTAAGGTGCCCCCATTTTGCACAAATTCCTTGAGCTTGTCGGCCGATAACTCTTTGTAATTTCCATCCGGCAAGATCAGTACCTGGTATTTGCTCAGCGCCAGGTTGGCAAGGCGGTCTTTTTCGACCAGGGTGCAGGCCAGTCCGAGTCGGGTATCCAAATAATGCCAGATTTCACCGGCATCCAAGGGGTTTATTCCTTCTCCTGTGGCGATTAGGACTTTCGGTAGACTACAATTTACAAAGTGGTTGCTGCCGAGCCATGGACCGCTGTCGCTGCTCCCTTCTTCTACGGCCAGGTAGTGCGGCGTAGCGCTTTCCAGGAGGGCTGGAAGGCGGTTCAGGTTGCCCGGCTGCCGGTCGGAGGCGATGAACAGGCTGCCGGGCTGGAAAGTTTGTCCGGCAATTTCAAACGTTTGGGTGGCCGTTTTGACGCGGTATCCTTTTTTGAGCAGCTGCACGAGCAATGCGGGCAGGCCTGCTGCATCGGCTGGTATCATATACCCATACGTACCTGCATCAGCCTGCTCTGCGCCAGCATGGTATGTGGCAGCGCCATGCTGGCGCGTATCCTGCGTTTCCGCGCCAGCATGGCGCGGCCACGTGGAATGCTGGCTTGGTGCCCATTGCAGCCCAAACGCATCCGGGAGGGTCCAGGCGGAGATATCGTAAAAGAGGCTGTCCTGGAAGCGGGTATGCCGCTCAAAGATGCCTCGGATAAGCTGGTATTGGGTTTGATTGGTGGGAACCACGATGGCGGATTCTTTGTGAAATTCCAGGTCCTGGACGCGGGTATTTTCGCTGAGTGGGTAAAATTGTATCCGGTGGATGCTCAGAATGCGTTCGAGTTCGCGGAGATGGGAGGTCTCGTTTCCTTTGGCTTGGAGCAGATATCCTTTTACGGGGTTTTTCTCGGCTTCCTTGCGGGCATTTTGGTAAAAGTCAAACAGGTACTGGTTGAGCTCTGTCCGTTTGGTTTCCAGGGCTTTCAGGGAGCTGAAGGAGGTGATTACCTGGTTCCGGATGCTGTAGGCGAAGGTGAGGATTCCATTGCTGGTTTCTTGTGCGCTGCCTCGGCTGGAGGCTTGTTCAAAGAGGATGCCGATGCTGCCGTTGGCATCCGGATAGGTCGAGCCTTTTCCGTAATAGAAATCATCAAAATTTTCCCCTGAGTAGAAGAGGATTCCTTTTTCAGAAAGGGCGTTGGCATGGAAACGGGCAATTTCGGCCGTCAGCTCTTGGTTGCGGGCGGGTGTGATGGGGTTAACTCGGGTAGGCACCCCAGGCTGGAAGAAAAAGGTGCTGTTACTGCCCATTTCATGGTGATCGGTGAGGATATTGGGGAGCCATTCCTGAAATAGGCGAACCCTTCCCTCCGATTCGGGTTGCTGCAGCACCAGCCAGTCGCGGTTGAGGTCAAACCAATAGTGGTTGTACCGTCCGCCGGGCCAATGTTCGTTGAATTCATCGTCGGCAGGATCGGTCCTGCTGGTTTGGCTGCGTCGGCTGTTGACCCAGCTGGAGAAGCGCTGCAATCCGTCGGGATTAAAGCAGGGGTCGAGGAGGACTACATTGTTTTCCAGGAGGGCATCGATCGCGGGGCCTTGTGCGGCGGCTAGCCAATAAGCGACCGCGACGGCGGCATGGCAGCCGGAAGCTTCATTGCCGTGGATGGAATAGCCCATGTAGATTACACCAGGCATTCGCTCCAGGTCGGCCGGAGTGGAGGCCTTTTCTTCGATGAGGGCCCTTCTTCGGGTTTTGAGGGCCTCTAGTTGGGGTTGAAGCGTAGGTCCGGCTATGCGCAGGCAGACCAGCGGTCGGTTTTCATGGCTTCGCCCGTATTCCTGGAGTTGAATCCGTGGACTGGTACTGGCCAGCTGCCGCATATAGGCCAGGAGTTGGTCGTGGCTCAGGTGTCTCGAGCCGAGCTCCTCGCCCAGGAATTGTGCGGGGGTGGGCACCTTGGGGTCATAACTGCCGGCGGGCAGAAAGTACGATAACGACAACTGCTCCTGGGCAGGTAGGTAGCCAGGAGCAGTTGTTAGAAAAAAGACCAGAAAGAGAAATGGAATGTGTTTCATTCGGCAAGTATACACCATGCCGGGAGAAACTGCTGCAACGGGGGACAGATATTTCTGTTGAAAGGACTGGTTCCGTTGCCGGGGTATTTACATTTTCTGCAGGGCCAGTTTGGCGATTTCGACGGCCAGCGGCAGGTTCTCGTCTACTGAATCGGCATGGTCGAGTTTGATTTGGATACAGAGGTGCCCTTTTTTGAACAGGAGCATGCTATTTTCGGTGCTCCAAAGGGCGCCTTCGCCGAGGTTTGGCACCGGTGTGCGGTAGCCTTTTACAGCGTTGGTTTGGATGCTTTCAAACTGAGTTTGGGCGACGATGGGCGTGCCAAAGTCCAGGACTTCGATGGCAAGCATGCTTTCCGGGTTCGTGGCGATTTTTGGATTTTTAGTTTCCAGGACCTCGCGTTCCCTCCAGTCGGGCTTTTTCCAGGTACGCAGGCAGTAATTGGCGTTGGGCAAGGTACGGCGGTTGGCCACATCCCTTTTTTCTTCTACCTTGAACAGACCGTAGAACTCCTGGTCGGTCAGTAGATCGCAGGCTGCTTCTCCTTTCCATTTATTGGGGAGGCGAATGGCTTGTCCAGTGGCGGAGTCGATGACCGGCTGGCTGGGATCGGGTGTGGAGCTGGTATTGGCTGCGGGGTCGGATTGGCAAGCCGCTAGCAGGCTAACAGATAGAGCGAGTGAAAAAAATCGTTTATACATGTAATAGTAGATTAGATCGGCAAAGGTAGGGCTTTTTTGTGAGAGGAACGTGCAGGTCGTGGAACGGGATTGGGTAAAATGCGCTTTCCACCGGACCCAGAGGGCCGGTGGAAAGCAAGAGACCAGATCGAGTAAAGATAAAAGAGATGGTATGATAGAAAAGCAACTGGAGGCTGTCCACTGCTTTCTGGCTGCAAAGGTCGGGGGACCTCCTAGCCTATACCGGACAAATTTTGATTCTTTTTTTTGGGAAAACAAGGTGTTTTTAGGGTGTTATTTTCACAAAAAACTAATATTCAATTTTTTGTGAAAATAAAAAATGGGGTGTTTTTTTATTAATTTTAAAAATATATTTGAAAAACGCTTAAAAAAGGAAATTGAAAAAAGGGCCATTTCTGAAAATTTGGCTCCCACGGGGTAGGAAGAAAAAAAGATCGTGGCGGTTGGCGCGTACCTTTGTCGTTCATTTTTCGTAAAAAAATCAGTGTACATGCGAACTACGACCCTATTCAAAAGCGGGGGCTGGATGTTGGTGGTTGCCCTCATTTTGAACGATCCTGGCAAACTGGCAGCTCAACCTCCGGCTGATAGCGCCCGGGAAGCTTTTCCAGCCCTGATTTGGGTAAAAGGCGGACGATTCCAAATGGGTTGCACCTCGGAGCAGCAGAATTGCACCGGCCACGAGCGGCCGGTGCATACCGTGGAAGTGGGTGATTTTTTCATGGGGGCAACAGAAGTGACGGTCGCTCAATTCAGTGCCTTCGTACAAGCCACTGGCTATCGAACAGATGCAGAACGGGGAACCGGGAGTTTTATTCGACGGGGAACAGAATTGGTGTACCGACAGGGCGTGCATTGGCGCATGGATGAACGGGGCCAGGAACGAGCGGCGGAAGAGGGCAATTTTCCGGTTTTGCACCTTAGCTGGGAGGATGCCTGCGCTTATACGGCCTGGCTGACGGAGAAGACCGGTTGGGTGTACCGACTTCCGACGGAGGCCGAGTGGGAGTATGCTGCCCGGGGAGGTATCCTCAGCAAAGGGAACCTGTACGCTGGTAGCCAGGAGGCGGATTCTGTCGCCTGGCATTGGGACAATGCAGGAGGTCTGGTACATCCTGTCCAGACTAAATTGCCGAATGAACTAGGGCTTTATGATATGAGTGGGAATGTGCAGGAGTGGTGTTTGGATGAATACGGGTCCTACCACGAAGCGGGTCGTGTGCAGGAGCTGGGGCCAGAAAGGAGTCCCTCCAGGGTCTTGCGCGGGGGGGGGCTGGAATCGGGAGGCTACCCGTTCGAGGGTAAGCAGTCGGATACACGCACCGCCTACCTCCCGGAGCAACAACCGGGGCTTCCGGGTGGTTCGGTTGGGGGCTGTGAGCGGCAGGTAATTCAAGAGCAGGGAGAACGGGAACGAGCGTCCTCTTCTAGTGTTGCCGGGGGCTGCGTAAATCCAATTACTCAGCCAAACCGCCAGTTACTCAATGGGAGCGGTCAATTACTAAGTGGTGGAGAAAAGAAGTGATGGGTTGTTTATTTTAGCGGCCTTCTGATAGGAGGGCCGGCCGAGGAGGCTATCTGGAATAAACCAATTCAGCACATGATAAAAAGAATAATTTTAGTGGTATGGACAGCGTTGCACCTGTCCTTGTCTGCGCAAGGGCAGGTGAACAAAGGCTTAGAGCCGGGCCCTGCACCGACGCCGGTTCCCGGGAAGCGCATTGCCTTGGTGATTGGGAATGCCGCCTATCAGTTCGGCACCCCCTTAAGGAACCCGGTGAACGACGCGGAACTGATGGCCAAGACGCTTCGGGAATTGAACTTTGAAGTGATCACGAAAAAGAATGCGAGGCTACAAGACATGGAGCAGGCCTTGGAGGAATTCACGAACACAATTGAAAAAGGGAGTTATGAACTAGCCATGTGTTATTACTCAGGACATGGTCTAGAAGTGAATGGTTCGAATTACCTTCTGCCCGTGGAAGCCAATCCTGGCCGGCAGTCGGACGTTAAGTACAGCTGTCTGGATGCCCAGCGGATCCTTGATGGGATGGAGGACGCCAATGCGGTCACCAAGATCCTGATTTTGGATGCTTGCCGCGACAATCCCTTGCCAAAGGGATGGATGAAAAGCACTGGAGGTGGACTTGCTGCTTTGCCTGCTCCCAAAGGGTCTTTGGTGGGGTATGCCACCGCACCAAAAAGCAAGGCATGGGATGGAGAGGGTGCCAACAGCCCCTACACGGCCGCTCTGGCCCGTTACATGAAGGAGCCCGGATTGGAGATCGGCCAAGTGATGAACCGAACAGCTGCCGCCACGCAGGAGGCAGCGAAGCGGGCTGGAATAGAACAAATTCCCTATTCATCCATCAGTTTAAGCGGGGATTTATTTTTGGTGCCAGGTGAAAGGCAGCTGAGTATTTCATCTACAACCGCTACATCAAGCACTTCTACGCCATTCATAGAAAAAGACCTTGAGCCAGTGACAGGCACGATGATCCTGATAAAGGGTGGAACTTTTCAGATGGGATGTCAGAATAAGAAGCGGGGCTGTGAGGAGAATGAGCGACCCGTGCACCAAGTTACTTTGAGCGATTACTATCTTGGTGAAACGGAGGTAACAGTGGCTCAATTTAGGGCATTTATTGAGGATACAGGTTATAAAACAGATGCGGAACGGTATGGAGGTAGTGTCATTTGGAATGAAAATGATCTGGAGAATTCGTTTGGTATTGATTGGAGGTGTGATGAGAGAGGTAAGGTGCGCTTTTTGGACGAGGGCAATTTTCCAGTAATTCATGTAAGCTGGAACGATGCAGTGTCCTATTGCAATTGGCTAAGCACCAAGAGCAATGTTCAATACCGTTTGCCGACTGAAGCAGAGTGGGAATATGCCGCGCGTGGTGGGAAATTAAGTAAGGGTTATATTTATGCAGGTAGTGATGACTTGGAGGAGGTGGCTTGGTATGCATCCAATTCGGGTAGTACGATTCAAGAAGTAGGGAGAAAACGTCCTAATGAATTGGGCTTGTACGATATGACCGGGAGTGTATGGGAGTGGTGCTCCGATTGGTACGGGCCTTATTCCTCCGGCGCTCAGATGAATCCAACAGGTGCTCCCAAGGGTTCTCTCCGAGTGATCCGCGGAGGGTCTTGGGCCGCCAGTCCCGAAATCTGCCGAGCGACGGACCGTGGCTTTACCAAAATAGAAAATCGCGATCTCAACTTAGGCTTCCGTATTGCAAGGTCTTATTAATGTATGTTTTCTGCTTTCCCCTTCTTGTCCGGGTTGGAAGAAAGGGCAAGCTTAAACTTCCAGCATGGCAGCTTTTGCCAGCCACGCAAATCCAATTACTCAGCCAAACCGCCAGTTACTCAATGGGAGCGGTTAATTACTAATTAGTTGAAAATAATAAAAAGGCTTGGTTTAGGTTTGCGGGAGCTTGCCCGAATTGGGGCAGGCTTCGCCCCAAGATTCGGCCTTTTGTTGTCATACCAAAACAATCTCTAATCCACTTGTTGCCCCTTTTAGAAAGACGATTTGAAACATTATCCCCGGGTCACCTGTCCTTGCCGATGGGTGCCACCCTCTGCCCCATTCGGCAGTTCTGGTCCGGCCAGCGAAGGAGCTTCTGCCGGACCAGATTCATTAAGCTGTTAAATCGAACGAATGGGGCTCGGGAATGCCTTAGATCGACTTTAAGGGAATTAAAAACATAAATTGATATGGAAAATCGAACGGTTTTGGTGGAACAAAAAATCAAAAACATTCAATCGGATTTTGGGAGCGTAGACTATGAATCAGTCAAAAAATTTCACAATCAACTCATTCCAAAATTAATCGATAATGCAAGGGCATTCGGAGCCAGTAACCTCCCCCAAAATGCTGAATACGAGCAACTGCTCATTTCAAGGTACAGCGCTTTGTACACGGAGCTAATCGCTGATGAAACCACCATGGCAGAGGAATTGCGGACTTGTT
>CANHDG010000141.1 GCA_947459365.1 Saprospirales bacterium | reverse complement strand
GCAACTAACCGCAGAAAACGGAGACTTTAGTTTGGACCGGATTCCTACTACAGGGGAGTTCAAATTGGTCATTTCATTTATTGGATTTACCGAAATCGAAAAAGTAGTTTCATTTGGAAATAGGCCAGCAGCGGGGGGAGCACCCAAGCCCGGCGCACCGCCCGCAGGATTTGGTCCGGTTGAAAAAGATTTAGGCAATTTGGTTTTAACCTCTAATACGACTTTAGAAGAAGTAGTCGTCAGTACCCAAGCGGCCAATGCAACCCTTTCACTCGATAAGAAAATATACCGAGTAGACAAAGATGTTACTGCCGAAGGCGGTACTGCTCAAGATGCCCTCAAAAATGTTCCTTCCGTTTCTGTAGATGCGGATGGGAGTGTAACCCTTCGGAACGGTGCGCCCCAGATTTTTGTGGATGGACGCCCTACTACCCTCACCTTGGACCAAATCCCGGCGGCTTCTATTGAAACTGTGGAGGTGATCACCAATCCATCCGCAAAATACGATGCAGGTGGTGGAACCGCTGGAATCCTGAATATTGTCTTGAAGAAAGATCGGCGTTTGGGCTATAATGGATCCGTTCGAACTGGAACGGACAGTCGGCAAGGGTTTAATTTCGGTGGAGACGTAAATGCACGAGCAGAAAAATGGAACTTTTTCTTTAGCGGGAATCTCAACCGAATGCAAAATGTAAATGAAGGGATTACCTTTCGTAGTAACCGCTCCTCCTCTTTTCAACTTCCTTTTGTTGAGAATACCCAAGAAATAAATGGTCGAATGAAAGGGTATTTTGCCAACGTAAGAAGTGGGATTGACTGGTTAGTTGACAACCGAAATACCTTGACATTTTCTGGCAGTCTAACCCAAGGACAGTTTAACCCTACCAGCGATATTACCGTCAAAACGGATTCGGTCACCGACCTGTGGATTCGATCAGAGACCTACCTGCGGCTAGCAGATGTCAATCGGCGGTTTCAAAATCTGGGTGCTGCGGTGTTGTTCAAGCATTTATTTCCTAAACAAGGAGCCGAATGGACCGCTGATTTCAATTTTAACCGCATTACTTCAAAAGGGGACAATCAGTTTTCCTCCCAATTTTCGAATGGTTTCACTAGCCTTGAACAACAACAAGCAGACGGAAGCGGCACCATTTACACGTTCCAATCGGATTTGGTTTACCCGATTCGGGGAGATTGGAAAGTAGAATCGGGTGTTCGGGCTGCGATACGCAGGAATATCAACAACAATTTCAATTTCCGCTGGAACCCCGTTTCACAGAGTTGGGAACAAAGCAGTACGTTGACCGATCGCTACAATTATGATGATGATGTATATGCCGCGTATGCAACGTTGGGCAAGCAATTTAAAGGTTGGTCAGCACAGGTTGGGCTGAGGGCAGAAAGTAGTTTTTACACTGGTAGGCTTACAGATCGGGATTCCAGTTTTTCCATAAATTACCCGGTTTCCTTGTTTCCTAGCGCTTTCCTCACCCGTCAACTGTCTGAAACTTCCAGCCTTCAATGGGCCTATACCCGCAGGGTGAATCGCCCTAATTTTTTCCAAACCCTTCCCTTTATTGATTTTTCGGACTCCTTAAACCTTCGGTTGGGCAACCCACAACTACTTCCGGAGTTTACGCAATCCGTAGAAATGTCGTACCAGAAAATATTCTCGCGCAACCATAGTTTTCTGGCATCGGTGTATTACCGGAGGGCTTCCGATCTGATTACCTCCTATCTGACGACTACTTTTAATACAGAACTTGATCGAGCGCTTATTATTACCACTTTTGCAAATGCTGATTATAGCCAGGCAGCTGGACTAGAGGTTACCTTAAAGAATACCTTTTTTAAAATCATGGATTTGACCAGCAACTGGAATTTCTTTTATACGGAGGTAAATGCCAGTAATGTGGAGTCAGGCCTAGTCACGGAGCGAACCAGTGCCTTGATCAAAGAAGTCCTACAAATCCGTCTCAAAAAAGGGTGGAGCCTTCAATTGAATGGGGAGTACCGAACAAAGGCCGCTTACACCCCCATAGTGAGTGCGGACCAATCCAGGGGACCCCATGGTAGCGGTATCACCAACACAGCACAAGGATATTCCATTGCCAACTGGTACATGGATGTTTCGGTGAAAAAAGAGTTAATGCAACGAAAAGCCACCTTGACACTCAGTATTAATGATCCTTTTAGCAGTCGGCGGACAGGCACTTATTCTTCATCCGCATTTTTCCTTCAGGATACTTGGACCTTGAGGAATCCACAAATGGTGCGCTTGAATTTCTCTTATCGTTTTGGGAAAACGGATAGCTCCTTATTCCGCCGTAAGAATACGAAGGTAGAGATGGGTGGAAGTGATATGATGGGCGGATAAGTGTAGGAAAATAGAATCGGCTGCTCGGTAAACCCGGCAGCCGATTCTACTGTAATCATATAAGCAAACCTGACTAAGCGTAAAGGGATTGCTTTCCGAATTTTTGAACAAGTGCTGCGTAGAAAAGTACCCGGTATTTGTTCCGGTTAGAGCTTCCCATGGCCTCACAAACTGATTTCAATGCCTCATCCAATTCTGGACCATCGCTGAGTCCTAATTTCCCAATTAAGAAATTGGTTTTTACACGGTCTAACTCCGATTGATCTGAGCAAGAAACCCTAGAGGCATCATCGTTGTAGATGGAAGGACCTAATCCTTTTGCTACGGCTTCGATTAGACCGCCATCAAGGCCTAGTCCGAGGGAATCGTTTTCAGCGTGGAATTTTTCGAGTAATTCAGTTAACTGACTCATAGTAATATAACCAGTTTAGGTGTGAAGAAATTTGTTTCCTGCCACAATAATAGGTAAATAATTCAATTAACAGTACGTTTCGAAGGCAGTTTTTAGGTTATCTGCGATAATTTCTGCGGATCGACCCTCGATGTGCCTGCGCTCGAGGAAATGCACCAGTTTACCATCCTTAAACAAGGCAATACTGGGTGAGGAAGGTGGGTATGGAAGCAAAAACTCGCGCGCTTTGCTGGTTGCCTCCCCATCTACTCCTGCAAAAACGGTGTAAAAACGGTCTGGTCGCTTGTCTTGAGCAACCGCCAGTTTAGCTCCTGGGCGGGCCATCGCTGCTGCACAGCCACAAACACTATTGATCACGAGCAGAGCCGTTCCTTCTGTTGATTGAAGTGCAGATTCGACTGCTTCAGGGCTGGACAATGATTCGAAGCCAAAATCGGTTAGATCTTTGGACATTGGGGTAGTTAATGCGATTGGATACATAGCAATTATAACGAATTAATACTTTTGAATGGGTATTTAAAACAGACAATGGAACATTGAACTGCTCAATTAGTTCATTTTTGTAGAGTAAAACGTCCTGAAGAAGTAAATCCTGTCGAATCGCTGAGTTGGTAAAAATAGATCCCATTTGGAAGAACACCTAATTGAATAGGGAGTAATTCGGGACTATTGGGAGCGATTGGAAGCACAAAAACAGGTTTACCTGTTACATCCGTCACCATAAATTCTGCAGCTTGGGACCTCTGACCAATTTTTAGCAAAACAGACCCCGTGGTTGGATTTGGGAAAAGCAAGTTCGCTTCAACGTGGTTAGGCTCCTTGGTAGACGTGTATTGCAACGCTGTTTGAACAGCAGCCAAGGCATCCACCCGTCCGAAACCAAATGTGTTGTTGGGATACGCTAATCCGAGGGAATCGGAACAATCCTGTGGGCCATTAAAAGGAACACAGGTCTCTTCGATTATGGACTCCACTATTTCAACCTCGCCTGCCAGCGCTGGATTCGCGGAAAGCAGGAGGGCCACCAAACCTGCCACGTGGGGACCTGCCATGCTGGTACCACTAAAGGAGGCATACCCGTTTCCGGGAACAGAGGACCGTACCCCTTGACCGGGTGCAACCACATTGGGTTTTATTCGATAGCTGTTATCCAAGGTAACAGGTCCAAGGCTGCTAAAACCTGCGATGGCATCATCTTCCCGGCTTGCACCGATAGAAAAACTCTCTTCAAAATAAGCAGGAGGACCGAAGGTGGAAGAACAACCTTGTCCACCAGCATTACCATTGCTCACCACCACGACTACCCCTGCCAGTTTGAGGTTGATCACCGCAGTACGCAATAATTCGTTCACCGTTAAATCAGTACAACCCTCCTCTACTGCACAATACCAAGAGTTATTGATGACATGAGGCGCCTTGGAAGGATCTGGATTCAAGTCGTTTGTATCGGTGGGTGCCAGAAACCATTCAAAACAATCGAGGTAAGTGGAGGGTTGCCCCCAGCCGCGCTCCATGTTTCGGCAACCCACCCAGGCGGCACCGGGTGCAACCCCGATTTGGTTACCCATTCCATCGTCTCCTGTCATGGTTCCCATGGTGTGGGTTCCATGGCTTTGATCATCGCAAGGAGCCTTGATATTAAAACCACAAGGGTTGTCGGTATTTCCGTTTAGAGGACTCGGAGCGGTGACCCCGTCGTGCCAATGATAGTTGTGGTTGGTTTCCCCGCTTAAGGCGTTGTATCCTCGGTAATGCGGTTGCAAGGCTGGGTGCAGCCAATCGTAGCCTGTGTCGGCACCACCTATGGTGATACCTTGCCCATTAAAACCCAGGCCCCAAACCAGAGGGGCGTTAATTTTTTCAATACCCCATTCGATCGCCCCACGATCTGAAGCGCTTGGAGTGGCCTCCGGAAGGTTGAACTGCACAGCAGGGTCCAGAGCGATGGCTTTTACTTCAGGGAGGGATGCAAGTTGTTGAGCGATAGCCTGTGGACAGGCCCGAATAGAAAGGGCATTCACGAGGTAAAAACTATTGACGTCCAGATTTGACCCTCTTAGAAGGTTATTTGCGTTCGCTTGTGCTTGAGAGGCTACTTTGGAAAGCGCCTCCATTACAAAGGTAGCTTTTTGCGCTTTTCCCTTGATTATACGGGCTTCAGACAGGTCAGCATTCCCTGTGAAAGCAACTAATACATCTGGAAAAGTCCCCTTTGCAAAAGCTGCCCGTACCTCCGGTGACAGTTTAGTAGAAAAAGGCTGTGCAGCCAAGGTGCCGGATAGAAAGCAAAGGGTAAGGAATAGGGAAAAGCGCATCATGCTAAGGTTAATTTTTTTCTCGTTTTTTTAATTCATCCCGAATTCTGGCAGCCATCTCGTAGTCCTCCTTTGCAATTACCTCCTGTAACCGTTGGTGCAGCAGATCAGCTGAAAGGGTGTCGAGCTGATTGGATTCCGCAGGAGCTGGCTCTGGGGCGCTAATTGTTGCGGGAGCTTCCTCTTCCTGATCATCCAGTACAATACCTGCTGCCTCCAGAATAAAGTCATAAGTGTAAATAGGGCACTCGAAACGCACCGCCATTGCAATAGCGTCGGAGGTGCGAGAGTCTATTTCAAACATCTCACCATTTTTAACACAGATGAGTCTGGAGTAAAAAATCCCATCCAGCAGGTTATTAATTACGACCTCTCGAAGTTGGATGTTAAAAGTATCTAAGGTATTTTTAAACAGATCATGGGTCAGGGGGCGATTCGGCACCATCCGCTCCATTGCCACCGCGATGGCCTGCGCTTCAAAACTGCCAATAACGATTGGCAAACGACGTTGTCCCTTACGCTCGCCCAACACCACCGCATAATTATGCGATTGAGTCATGCTGTGTGAGAGGGCTACAATCGAGAGTTCGATGCGTTTCATATTCTAGTAGAGTTCAGTTTTTTAACGACAGCATCGGGCTATCTACCGGTCTGTAGGGCAATTTCTATCGAGTAGCTTTGAATTCCTTGTATGCAGCGGTCAGTTTTGGAACGACCTCAAACAAGTCACCGACGACTCCGTAATCGGCAGCTTTAAAGAAAGGCGCTTCTGGATCTTTGTTGATCACCACGATTACCTTGGAGGTATTTACTCCGGCCAGGTGTTGAATTGCACCGGAAATGCCAATTGCAACATACAAATTAGGGCGGATGGCAATACCAGTTTGCCCAACGTGTTCATGGTGAGGGCGCCAATGACTATCAGCAACGGGACGGGAACAGGCAGTAGTCGCATTCATGACTGTTGCTAAATCTTCCACGAGGTGCCAGTTTTCAGGTCCTTTCATACCACGACCAGCGGATACAACTATTTCTGCTTCTGGAAGAGGAACAGTTCCCTCTTGTTTTTTGACTGATTTTATCCGCAGTTTGGGGGCGGAAACGGAAAGCGAGATGGTTTCTACTGTCGCATCTGCTCCGATCAGCTCTGGACGAAGCGCATTTCCCATCAAAGAAATGATTTTATGGTCGGTAGTGATGGCTGTTTCGGAAAAGGCTTTTCCAGAAAACACAGGTTTGGAAACCACCAGCTGCCCATTGTTCAATACAGGAACGGAGTTGGCACCAGACACGAGACCTGCATGGAGGCGCACCGCAAGGCGTCCTGCGATGGTTTTCCCGGTGGAGGTATGGCTGAGGATCAAAACCTTGGCACCGGTTTGCTGAACTGCTTGTGCGATCGCATCAGTGTACACCTGGCTATCCAATTGATCAAAAGCAGAGTTGGCGTTCTGAAGTACTTTTGAAACGCCGTATTTTCCAAGCTGAGCGGCATCGGCTACCGTACCCAATACAAGTGCTTGACAGGAAGTTCCCAACAAATCAGCGGTTTTTTTACCGTAGGTGGCAGCTTCCAGAGCTGCTTTTTTCAGATGTCCACCTGCGCTTTCTGCTATAACGAGTACCATAAATGTATGTACGATTAGAATTGTTTGAAATAAGGATTGTTTAAATTACTTTAGCCTCTTCGTGCAACAAACGTACCAGCTCGGTCATGTTTTCAGGATCAACCATTTTAACGCCGGCTTTAGCGGGTGGCAGTTGGAAGCGTACTGTCTGAGTAGGGGAATCAAAAGCTACGGCCGGAACGACTGTGAGGGGTTTTGTACGGGCCATCATAATTCCCCGCATATTCGGGATTCGCTGCTCAGCCATACCTTTGGCAGCACTTACCACTATTGGGAGATCCGCTTCTAGCTCTTCTACCCCACCCTCAATATCACGCTCAAGTGCGACTGTATTTCCGTTTAACTCCAGTTTGGAAGCATTAGAAACATACGGCAGCCCTAGGTATTCAGCAACCATTGCACCCACCTCTGAACCATTGTAATCAATGGTTTCTTTTCCCAAAAAGATCAAATCGAAACCTTCCTTACTGGCAAATTCAGCTACTTGTTTGGCAACAAAAGCAGCGCTGATTGGCTCTGCATCGATTCGGACCGCCTCATCAGCTCCAATTGCCAGTGCCTTCCGTATGGTGGTTTCATTTGCAGCAGGGCCTACATTCAG
>CANHDG010000140.1 GCA_947459365.1 Saprospirales bacterium | reverse complement strand
TATCTCAATAGCCCCAAACGACGCACCAAACAGGAAGGGGCGTAGCCCTGTTATCTAGAAAACCCCAGGCGTTGCAATAATCGATAGGGGCAAAGCCCTGTGACTGTCTCACAAAACGCATCTTAAAAATGAACGATTGTTAGGACAGGCCAGGAGCGTCATTGAGCAATTGACCCTGCCATCCCACTACTTCCCCCCTAAAAAAATCATTCCAACCATTCAAAGAGGTATTCAGGTTGGTAGGAAATCTCGTACCGCTCCAATAACGCCAGGTATTCCTCCTTGAAGGTCAGCTTTTGATGGTGTTGGTGCTGATTGTGGATGTACCGGGCAACCCGACTTACATGTGACTTACTGTAGCTGAAGCTGCCGTACCCTTTCTGCCAACGGAACGACCCTCCATACCCTCCATGGGTGTTTAACCAATTTGAAGAGCCGGTCTTTACGGTCTCCATCAACTTGGAGGGGGAAAGGCTAGGGGGCATGCTTACCAATAGGTGAATGTGGTCGGGGTTACAGTACACCGCTAGGACTTTTGCTTTGTGCTGAGCGGTAAGACCACACATGACCTTTTCCAAAGGATCCTTAAGGGGTGCAGTTAGGAGGCTCTGACGCCGGCTAACGGCAAAAACAAATTGCAAATAAATTTGAGTGTAGGTGTTGGCCATTTTAAAAAATACGGTAACGAATAATTAGGAGCTAAGATCAAACTATTTCTTATTTACGATCCTTTGAATTAGAGGCAATTTTAAACAGACCTTTTTTTTATAAGCTCTAGCCCCCCTTTTCCATTCCCCAAAACCAATCCTTTAGTTGTACCTTTGCTTACTTCGGTTGGAGCTTTTCCTGCTCTGCCGAACCATTAATACTACTTGTATGCAACCTGAACAATTGGGCTCCGGAGCCCCGCCGAGCCCCGCCGTGGAGCTTTTTCATTTATTCGACCGAATGAAGGCGGTCCGAGCATTCGTTTTCGATGTAGACGGTGTCTTCACCAACAATGAGGTGCTCGTCACAGAGGCGGGTGAACTCCTGCGAAGTATGCATATCCGCGATGGTCAAGCCGTGAAATGGGCCGTCCAAAAGGGCTATCAAATCTGTATCATCACCGGGGGGCGCTCCGAAGGGGTCCTAAAACGGTTGCAAATGCTGGGAGTGCAACAAGTCTACCTCGGCCATACCGACAAATTACCGGTGTACGAACAATTCCTCCAGCAGGCTCAACTCTCCCACCAAGAGATCTGTTACATGGGCGATGACTTGCCCGACCTGCCTATTCTTCGAAAAGTAGGGCTCCCCACCTGCCCACAGGATGCAATGCCAGAGGTGATGGAAGCGGTGGCCTATATGTCCCCTGTGCCCGGTGGGCGAGGGTGCGTGCGCGATGTTATTGAAAAAGTGATGAAATTGCGGGGCGATTGGCCCGTATACTAACCCATTCGCCAATGTTGGCAGACTGGTAGCAGCGTATTTATTGTATGTCTAAACGACTTCGTCTTGGAATTTTGGGGGCAGGGCACCTCGGTAAAATTCATATCAATTGTGCCCTCTCCGGCCGAAACTGGGAGGTGGTTGGGATCTATGATGCAGACCCGGTACAGGCCCAAAAGGCTTCCGAAAAATTTCAGGTGCCAGCTTTTGCCCACCTGAAGGAGTTGCTGGAGGCCTGCGATGCAGTGGATATTGTTACGCCGACGACCACCCATTACCAACTCGCCAAACAGGCGCTTTTGGCTGGTAAACATGTTTTTATCGAAAAACCGGTGACACATACCGTGGCCGAAGCCCGCAACCTGCTGAAATTGGCCAATCAACTGGATCGGAAGGTGCAGGTTGGACATGTGGAGCGTTTTAATCCCGCCTTCCTGGGTATCAAAGATTTGCCTCTGGCACCCATGTTTATCGAGGGACACCGGTTGGCAGCGTTTCAACCTAGAGGAACCGATGTTTCGGTGGTGCTGGATTTGATGATCCACGACCTGGACCTGATTTTACACCTGGTAAAAAGCCCGGTCAAGCGGGTGAGCGCGGGTGGGGTGGCGGTCTTAAGCGGCACACCCGATATCGCCAATGCGCGCATCGAATTTGAAAATGGCTGCGTGGCCAACCTCACCGCTAGCCGGATTTCGATGAAACAAATGCGAAAAATGCGTCTGTTTCAGCAGGACACCTATATTAGTTTGGATTTTTTGGAAAAACAGGCGCAGACCATCCGGTTGTTCGCCACCGATGCGGAGCAATTGCCGCCCCTTGATCAACTCATGGAGTTTGATACCGCGGTGGGAAAAAAATGGTTGCAATTGCAAATGCCGGAAATAGCCACGGTCAATGCCATCCAGGAGGAATTGGATGCATTTGCCGATGCGATTTTGCAGGATAACCGACCGGTGGTTTCTTTGCAGGATGGCTACGAAGCCCTCCGGTTGGCCCACCAAATCCTAAAGGAAATTGACCGTAGGCTACCGATTAAAACGATTTAAATGACCCTCGAACTCTGGATTCATCCCCACCGCAGTGCTGAAAAACACTATGCCTGCCAGTTGCTCCTGACAGAACTCCTGGGGATAGAATTCTCTGTTCGATGGTCCGAACAAATAGAGGGCTACCAGCTCCGACTTTCCAATGGTCGAATCCTGGAGCTGGAAGACCACTTCTGGCAAAATGCCCCGATAAAGGGCTACCGCCGGGAACAGCTTCCGACTTCTTCCCAAGACTGGAACGTACCGTTCATTGAACAAAAAGTGCTTCACTTGTACGGGGCTCCGGAATGCGTCGCCACGGAGACGGGTTTTCGGGTTTCCTCCGACTGGCTGGCGTCCACCTTCTTAATGGCCACCCGCTGGGAAGAAACCCTTCCCGGGGAGCGCGACCGCTACGGGCGATTTCCAGCCGCTGCTTCGCTGGCCGTTCAAATGGGTTTCCTAGACCGCCCGGTGGTGCACGAATGGGCGGAGGCGCTGTGGGCGCTGCTGTTGTTGTGTGGTTGGCCAGCCGCACAGCGCTCGCATCGGCAAGCGCGGGTCCTGCTCAGCTGTGATGTGGACCATCCCCGACATTGGAACCGGCCTTTAGATCGCTTAAAAACCATTGTGGGAGCTTGGTCGCGCCCACATCCGCTTCCGGAGACTTATTTTTGGATAAAAAAAGGTTTTTTCCTAAAAAAAGATCCCTACGATACCTTTGAAGAGTGGATGGACCTGGGAGAGCAACTGGGGCATCCAGTCGACTTTCATTTTCTTGGAAAACGGCCCAAACACTTCGATTGCTGGTACGAACTCAACGATCCTTACCTGCAAAAACGCATGCAGCGCATTGCCCTGCGTGGGCATTCAATTGGCTTTCATCCGTCGAGGGAAGCGGCCATCGATCCGCAGCGGTTTCGCGACGAACTGGAATCCCTCCGGCAAGTGGCTCCCACCGAGATTCGGACCGGTCGGCACCATTACCTCTGTTTTAAGGGCGACAGCACTTGGCGGACCTGGGTGGCGAACGGGTTGGAACTCGATCGGACCTTGGGCTATCCCGAGCAGCCCGGCTTTCGGTGTGGATTGTGCGTAGAATACCCGGTTTTTGACTTGGAAAATAGCCAAGTTTTACCTCTGCGGGAGCAGCCGCTGGTGGCCATGGATGTTACTTTGGCCTTGTATAATAGACGATCGCCAGAGGAAAGTGGGCAACAACTGCAGCAACTCTTGACTCAGGTACGTCGTTTTAACGGAGATTTTACATTCCTTTGGCATAATTCCTCCTTCAATACGTACTTTTGGGCACCTTATCAAGAGGTGTTTCGAACTACGCTGTTATCAGGATGAAAAAACAACTTTTTCTAGTACTGCTGGGCCTGCTGCCATGCTTGCTTTTCGCCCAACCTTTTTCTGCCCCCTTGCATTCACCGGCAGAACAAATAGCAGAGCGCTGGTTGATCCTGCGACAAGCGAACAGCGCGATTCACCCGGAATTAAAAGGGTTTTCGGGAAAAGACCTGGCTCAGCTGGCAGATAGCCTGTCCCACGCCGGTACTCGACTGGACCTGATGGATCGAAACTACGTAGCCAATCAGTTTAATGAATGGTCACAGGATCGTTTTTTTACCAAAAAACCTTTGTTGAGGCATTTTTTCAAGACACCTGCTCATTTTTTTGAGTTGACCAAATACGGCAAGGATTCCAAATCACACCCAGTTCTTTCCCTACGCCTCAATCCCGTTCTGCATGTTAAAGCGGGAGCAGACCGGCTTCAGGAAGACCCCATTTATCAAAACCTGCGGGGAGTGGAATTACGAGCGGTGATTGATGAAAAAGTCTTTTTTTATACCCATTTTGTAGAATACCAAGCCAACTTTCCAGAGTATGTGAACCGTTGGACCAACCAATACCGGGCGGTTCCTGGGGCGGGCTGGTATAAATCCTTTCAAAGCCAGTTCATCGACCAACTTTCCGGTCGGGACGTGAATATTGCCAATGCCTCGGTGGGTTTTATGGCCACCAAGCACATTGGGATTCAGTTGGGCCACGGCACGCATTTTATAGGCAATGGCTACCGCTCCATGTTCTTGTCTGGATTTGCCCCTCCGGGCTTGTTCCTCCAATTCGACACCCGAATCTGGAAATTTCAATACCGAAACCTGTTTTTGGAGCTAAGCCCCACCACCGCCAATTCGGGTGTCCAGGGTCTTTTACCGAAAAAATACGCCGCCTTACATTACCTGAATTACCAAGTGAATCCTCGATTGGCTTTTGGTTTATTTGAGGGAACGGTGTTTCACCGCAGTTCCCAATTTGAGTTGCAATACCTCAACCCAGCTATTTTATACCGCTCTATTGAGGGCAATTTGGGAAGTCCGGACAACGTACTGATTGGTATGGATGGGCGTTGGAATGTAGTCAAGGGTGTTCAAGTGTACGGGCAGTTGCTATTAGATGAGTTTAAAATGAGTGAATTGCTGGCGCGGGATGGCTGGTGGGCCAATAAATACGCCATTCAGGCGGGTGCCAAGTACTTAAATGCGTTTGGTGTGGATCACCTCGACGTACAAGTGGAGTGGAACAGTGCGCGCCCCTACACCTGGAGCCACAACGATTCCCTCAACAGCTTTACGCATTTTAACCATCCATTAGCTCATCCCTTGGGCGCTAATTTTAAAGAGCTGATAGGAATCATTCGTTGGCAGCCGGCGCCCAACTGGAACCTGACCGGCCGCTACCTTCACCTGGTGGGCGGGGATGATCCGAACGGTAAAAACTTCGGAACCAATCCTTTGCGCTCGTACCGCAACCGCGTTCAGGAGTACGGCAACTACATCGGACAAGGGATTGCTTCTACCACCCAGTTGTTGGGTTTTGATCTATCCTGGCAATTCTACCGAAACACCTATCTGGATTTTAGTGTACTTTTACGAAACAAAAAGAGCGATTCCACTGTCTTGAGTTTAGAGAGCCAATTGATTAGCGGTGGATTGAGAATGAATATCTGGACACCAAACAACGATTTTTAATGACAACAACACCTGCCATTATTAACCAGCTGCACGAGACGGAGGCGCGGTGGTTTGCCATCCATACTCGGTCGAAGTGTGAGAAACTAGTGGTTAATTTGCTAGGGAAAAAGCAAATTGAAGCCTATGTGCCGCTGGTAAAGACCGTCCGCAAATACACTCGGAAAATAAAAAAAATCGAGAAACCCCTCATTAGTTGTTATGTATTTGTCCGGATTGTGAAAAAGGATTACATCCCGGTGTTGGAAACGGAGAATGTGGCTGCCTTTGTCCGGTTTTCAAGGAATTTGATTTCCATTCCGGACGAGGAGATTAACACCCTACGCCGGATTGTGTTGGAGGCCGATATCGAATTAGAGGCGATACCCGGTGCCTTGGCCCCGGGTGATCCGGTTACCATTTCGGCAGGACCACTAACCGGCTTGAATGGATCGGTGGTCAAGCCAGAGGGTAAGCGCAAGTTTCAGGTGTCATTGGATCGGATGGGATATACTTTATTGATTACGATTGACGAGAAGTTTATACAAAAAACGGGCATACATTAGCGGTTGCGAAAAATTGGGTAAAAATGGGGATTCATTTTGTCGACTTATTGGTCAGTTCCGTGTTGGGTTTGGTGATGTTTGGGGTTGGTCTTTCCTTGCGGGCCGTTGATTTTGGTGCTATTATCAAACATCCAAAGGAATTGGTGATGGCATTGGTAGGGCAATTGTTGGGTTTGCCGCTGGTCGCTTTTTTGCTGGCTTTGCTAAATCCAACCCTTAGTCCGGAGTTGAAAACGGGTTTTATCATCCTTGCTGCCAGTCCGGGAGGTGCCACGGCTGGCTTGATAGCGTATTTGTTTCGAGGAAATGTAGCCTTGTCCTTATCGATCACCACGATCAATAGTTTTATCACCCTGTTTTCTATTCCTTTGGTGGTAAATGCCGGCTTGATTTTTTTCATGGGCACCCAGACCTCCCTTTCCTTGCCCTTTTGGGAGACAGTCTTTCAAATTTTTACCATCACCATCATACCGGCTTCCTTGGGCCTGTTGCTTCGGCACAAGCGCCCCAATTGGGCTGATTTTTTGGAAAAACCTGCCCGGTACGTGATGTTGGTCTTGTTGTTTTTAGTATTTTTGATCAAAATTTTTGCAGGGGAAAATCAGGGAGGCACGGCCTTGGGCTGGCATGATTTTCAATTTGTTTTGCCGCAAGCCTTGATCCAGAATGCCGCGAGTCTTTTGTTAGGCTTTTACTTTTTGGGCTGGTTTAAAGCCGCTCATCCTTCCCGGATTACGGCGGCGGTGGAATCCGGTGTACAAAACACCACACTTTCCTTTTTGATTGCAGGCACTTTGATTGGCAACCAAGAGATGGTGATCCCTCCTTTGATTTATTCCCTGTTTTCCTTTTTTACCGCCAGTATTTTTTGTTTTCGGGCGAACAAGAAAGCGGGCGTGGATCCACCGACCAATTTGCGGTAGGCTGCCTGGGGGTACTGCCGTTCAGTAAGTTCGTTTTCATACTCGTCGGTTTATAGACAATAGGTGCGTTATGGATATTTTGCTTACGGATAAATACCTCCCTTTGAGCAAATTTTGTAGATCTCCATTCATTGGCTCTTATCTCCCTATATTGGTTTTTGAAATCAAGTAGCCAGGCCCATGGTTTTGTTGTTTCGCTCAGTAGGGAAGGTAATAGGTCTACGCATATCCACCGTTAATTTAAGGAAATGAATTGCCCAATGTCATTGATGTCACAGGGCTACGCCCCTGTTGATTTTTGCACCGCTTTGGGTTTTCTAGAGAACAGGGCTACGCCCCTTCCTGTTTGGTGCGTTGTTTGGGGTTATTGAGATAACAGGGCTAACGCCCCTTCCTGTTTGATGCGTTGTTTGGGGTTATTGAGATAACAGGGCTACGCCCCTTCCTGTTTGGTGCGTTGTTTGGGGTTATTGAGATAACAGGGCTA
>CANHDG010000139.1 GCA_947459365.1 Saprospirales bacterium | reverse complement strand
TCTTCTTGAGCCTTTTTCTCGGCACCCTTACCAGTTTGTGGGCGCAGGACAATCTATCAAGTTGGAATCAACAACGATTGGATAGGAACCAACAGGCCATGTATGTTTTAGGAGGTTGGGGCGTCGGAAACCTGGCGGTCGGTGCCTTTGGCATGGCTCAATCTACTGGCGAAAACCGCGCTTTTCACCAAATGAACCTAGGTTGGAACCTTGTCAATCTAGGATTAGCCGCCTCTGGCATTTGGACTGCCAGTCATACCGATCCATCCACCCTGAATGCTTGGGAAAGCTGGAAAGCACATGATCACACCCAGCGCCTGTTTTTGTTGAATGCAGGGCTGGATGTGGGGTATATCATGGCCGGATTTTGGATGAAGGAACGCGGGAAAAATGCGTTGAAACACCCGGATCGCTGGACTGGTTTTGGAAAAAGCTTGGTACTTCAGGGTGCATTTTTAATGGCATTTGATATAGGTGCTTTTTGGGTGCACCAACCCCTTGAGCGTCGTTTTCCGGGTTGGAAGGAAGCCAGAAGCAGCTGGCGCTTTCGTCCTGCTAGCGACTCCTATGGTCTTGCTCTTTGTTATCAATTCAAGTGACAACCAATGAAAAACCGTTCCATACTCTTTCTTATATTGTGGACCCTCGGGGGCGCTTCGGTCTCTCTCAACGGTCAAATTGCCTATGGAATTTATGGCAATTACTTTACGGCGATGGATTTAAGCGACTGCAGCCTTTGTCAGCTCTTCCAAACACCTGCTGGAGGAGATGATGTAACGGTACTTCCGGACGGTAGGATTATTTTTATCAATGAGATGCTGGGGCTGGTCTACAATGCGCAGGGAAACATCCTCAACAGCTTTAATTGCCCACATGAAATACATAGCAATTGCCTACACAACGGCGTTTTATACCTAGGCACGTCCGGCGGACTCTACACGGTTAACCTTACCAATTACCTCGTTACGTTTATTGGCGGTTGGGCGCCAGGAATGCATGACTTGCACGGCTTGTATTCATTAAATGGGAGTTTGTATTCAACGAACTTAAGTAACAGCGGGGGCCGTCCCATCTGGCTAGTCAACATTGCAAATCCAACGCAATCCACTTTTGTGCAGAATATGCCAGCGGGTACTTTTCAGCCAAGAGGCGTCAGCGCATCCAATGGCTTAATGTATTACTCGACCGCTTTTCCTCCCTTTATCCCAGCCTCCATCTGGTCTTATGATCAGGCCACCAATACTTCCACGCAGCTATGCGGCTATGGCGGGGGACAAGGCCCATTTTGGGGATTGGATGTAGTACCTGCCGCAACGGCACCCATTACCTGCCCATGCATCACAAGTGCCGGAGCGATCCCAAGTCCGGCTATTAACCTCTGTGGGACAGCACCCCTCAACGGACCAAGTACCTCTGGACCCATTCTTGGAAATAATGACATCCTTCGTTATTTCCTCATTACCAACCCAGCCAATATTACCAACTCCATCGTGTCGGTCTCCACTACTCCGAATTTCAGTTTCAACCCAGCCACCATGACTCAAAACACGACGTACTACTTGATAGCCGGAGCTGGGGACAACTTGAATGGAAACATCAACTTTGCGGATACTTGTTTGAATTTTTCGAATGCCATCCCGGTGACTTGGAGGCCCTTACCTCAAGTTACCTTTACTACGACCAACACATCCCTTTGTGCAGGCGATTGTGAGGACATTACAGTGAGCCTCACCGGGAACCCACCTTTTTCACTTACCTATAGTACACCCTTTTCAGCCAATCAGGTCCAGTTATTTCCTACTAATAACGGTTTGATTACACTTTGCCCCCCAGTGGAAAGCCCTCCAGGAAGTATTCAATTACAGGCAACAGCCCTTTCAGATGCTTTTTGTACCTGCCAATAATTAATTAATCCGCCAACTAGAAATCAAGTTATCCGGGTAGGCCCCCATCCTCTACCCGAACAGTTGGCTGATGGAGGACCGGAAAGTTGACAGAATTAGCTATAAAGCAGAATTCTCTCGCTTTATGGTGCAGTGCAATCGCTTTTTCCTGCATGGAAGCCGCTGCCACGGTTACCTTCGGACGTAGCACCACCTCTGTAAAATGGCCAGCACCTTGCTCCCCTTCCCAAAGTACGCCCGTAGCACTATCTTCATACGCCAACACCACTACCCCTTCGACGGCGCAGCAATGCAAATACCATAGCATATGGCAAGCCGCTAACGAGGAAACCAACAGATCCTCCGGATTGTACCGGGTCCGATCCCCCCGGAAAGCGGGATCGGAAGATCCAAGGAGATCTTGTTTATGCTCCGCTGACACGAGGTAGTCTCTTTCATACGACTGGTAATCAGTAGTCCCCACTCCCTTGTTCCCGGTCCAACGAACCGTCGTACAGTACTGATGTATAGTGGATTTTTCCATCTTATAGGGTAGTCCAAAAATGCTGCGCTAAAGACTTAAATGAATCTCGACGGATTGCCCCGGCAGCAGCTTTGCCTCTTTTCGGATAACCGACTTTACGGGCAATAAGTAACATTTTAATGTTGAATCCCACCAAATGGAGGTGTCCCATTCCAGTAGTGCCATCCTTGCACGAACCGGCATACGTCCCCAGCCCTGCTCTTGCCAACCAAGCTGTTCCCGAATTTCTGCAGACAATTTGGTTGGCAAGGAGAAAAAGAACCAGCCGCCGGGGTGTCGCCACATAAGGGCGGAAAACGAATAGACCAGTTGCATGCGGCAATTAGGTTTTCCAACGCTCCAGGGAGGGGATACTGCGAGTAGCTAGCCAAGCGAAAATACGGTTCATTCCGGCTTTCCGCATCTCCTGTTGACAAAAAACTTGCATTTTTTCTGCGGTATCGACCTCTGGAGGGGTTAAGAAAACACCTTTTTCATAACACATGGAGCAATACTTCGGACTAATTGAGCCGTCCCGCTCCGTTCCGCCGCCTTGTTTGTCTTTTTTGAGTGGATATCCACAGCTTTGGCAAAATTGATAGGTATGCATAGTTCAAGTATCGTTAATAGGTATAAAAGGCCTCCATATTATAATAGAGATCTAATTATAATAGAGATCTCCTACTAGAAACAGCTTAGTTGAAGTGCCCTCCATCCGGGATAAGTTCTATCCAACACTCGCAAATCCTCCCAAAAAATTCCACTAACCTATTGCAGTGGGTTCGGCACTATTACTAGGTCTCCACGCTCTCTGCTTCCTTTGCCTCGAATTGGAGTTCCGATAGTGTATTTTTTTCTAGGCAAATATAATGGAATCTTCCCTCCAACTATTTACTTTTTACAAAGATCGACTTTTATGAAACTAAGGGATTTACGTTCTAAAAAAAACGGGTAGCATCGATTTTTTTTAACATCGATACTACCCGGTATTGACCTTTGTAATAGATGGCTAATTCTCTAAGGCTGTATATCCTACTTTCTCCAAAGCAGCATAAAGATCGCTGGCGATCACTGACTCCACCTCGACTGAAAGAACCCGATCAGGGTTGGTGAGGTCGACTGACCAGTGTTGGTCTCCGACCAGTTCATTGAGTGCTGGAGTTACTTTCGCCACACAAGCGGCGCATTTGATATTCGTTTTAAATGTGATGGTTGGCATATATTCTAATTTTCTGTGCAAGATTTGGTGCCCCCGGCAGCTCCGGTTCGATCGTATTTACAGCAGCCATGCAGGTTGTTGTATGTAGCGTCCTCTGCTTTGTAACCAGCGTTGTCGTATCCTGCTAAAGCTACGGCCTTCTGAATAGCATCTACCGAGGTTTTTGCAGTATTAAATCGAACGGTCAACAGATCGGTTTCCATATTCCAGTCCGCAGAGAGCGCTCCAGCACTTACAGCTGCATTTTGGATGGTTTTTTGGCACATCCCGCAGTTGCCTAAGACCTTAAAGGAAGCTGTTTGCTCTAGACTCGAGGTGGTTGCTTGTTTTTTTACCATGCCAGCGGGCTTTTGAGCGGCTAGACTGCTGTGAAGACTGACCAAAACCAAAAGAAAAGTGAAAATAAATAAGTGCTTTTTCATAATTAAAGTTTGTATTGACGTAAACGAAGGCTATTACTAACCACGGATACGGAGCTAAGAGCCATAGCCCCGCCTGCAATCATGGGGTTTAATAAAAAGCCATTCCATGGATAGAGCAAGCCTGCCGCGAGCGGGAGACCAATCAAGTTATAGATAAACGCCCAAAATAGGTTTTGGCGTATGGCGCGGACCGTAATTTTGGAAAGTTGTAGCGCTTTTGCTACCTGACGAAGGTCTCCAGAAATTAAGGTCATTTTAGCGACCTCCATTGCAACGTCAGTTCCCTGCCCCATTGCGATACTCACATCCGCCAGTGCCAATGCTTGGGCATCATTTATTCCATCCCCAACCATTGCGACCACTCGACCAGAGGCTTTCTCCGACTCGATAAAAGCAGCCTTTTGATCCGGCAGCAAACCTGCCATCACTTGATTAATGCCCACTTGACGACCCACCGCCTCGGCCGTACGAGGTTGATCACCCGTCAGCATCCATATCCTGATTCCACTTTTTTGAAGAGCACGGATTGCTTCGGCCGCACCCGCTTTGATTGGGTCGGCAATAGCAAAAAGCGCTAATAGAATATTTTGCTGGGAAAAAACGACTACCGTGTACGCCGCAGCTTCCCATTCTTCCAAAAGTTGCTCAGCAAACGCGTCCAGTACAACTCCATGGGTTCGGGCAGCCGTTGGACTGCCGGCGAAATAACCCCCTTCACACTCCACGCCTTTTCCAGTACTACTTGCAAAATGTTCAATTGTGGCAGACTCCACGCCTTCAGATTGTAAGGCCTTTACAATGGCAGCGGCCAATGGATGCTCCGACCGGGATTCCAAGGAAAGCAGTACCCCAGCAGCCTTTTTTTCCCACCATTGTACACCCACCACCCGCGGTTTTCCTTCTGTGATGGTACCCGTCTTGTCCAAAACAAGGGTGTCAATCTTATGGGCGAGCTCCAGGCTTTCTGCATCTTTGATGAGGATCCCATTTTCTGCCCCTTTACCTACACCAACCATTACAGCCGTCGGAGTTGCCAGACCCAAGGCACAAGGACAAGCAATTACCAAAACGGTTACACTGGTTAAAAAAGCATACGATAACGCATTAGGACCACCCAAACCCATCCAGATTAAAAAGTTGAGGACCGATATACCTACTACCACTGGTACAAAAACCGCTGCTATTTGATCGACCTGCCGCTGGACAGGAGCCTTGCTGCCCTGCGCTGCCCGAACAGTGGCAATAATCCGTGCTAATAAGGTAGCACTACCCACTTTTTTTGCTTCAAAAAGCAAACTCCCCTTTTGATTCATCGTACCACTGAATACCAAATCTCCTATCGTTTTGGAGACTGGAATCGCTTCACCAGACAACATACTCTCGTCCACAAAAGAGTTACCCTCCACCACTTGTCCATCTACTGCAATCCGCTCACCGGGGCGGACTCTAATTTTTTCGCCAATTTCAATCGAAGCGATTGGGGCCAATACTTCCTGACCGCCCCTCAAAACTAACACCTCCGATGGCTGGAGACCCATTAATTTTTTTATGGCTGAAGAGGTGTTGGACTTGGCGCGCTCCTCCAGCCATTTCCCCAATAATATAAAGGTGACAACCACAGCGGAGGCCTCAAAATACACCTGATCGTGCAAACCAAGGGAATGGAAATGCTTCGGGAAAAGCGTATTAAACGAACTGAAAAGATACGCTATTCCAGTGCTCAAGGCCACCAGAGTATCCATGTTGGCCCTTCTAATCATCAGCTGTTTCCAAGCACCAATGAAAAATCGACTTCCCAATCCAAAAACCACCGGCGCACTCAAGAGCATCATCAGGTAATTAGCGTTGGGAAAATCCATCCAAAACATTCCGAGCACCACCACTGGGGTAGTCAGAACCGCCGACCAGATGGTATCCCGTTTGATGGATTCAAAATACGTGTGCTGATAGGCCTCCTGTAGTGCACGGGCATCTTCCTCCCTGTTTTCCACAATTAAATCGTACCCACCTTGGCGAATTTGCTGCTGAAGAAGGTCCGCATCCAATACTACCGGATCCACCTCCACTTCAAGGGTTTGAGTGGCAAAATTGACCGATGCCTTTTGAACTCCAGCTTGTTTGCTGGCAATTTCCTCCACCGCAGTTGCACAAGCGGCACAGCTCATTCCGGTGACCGGAAACGCCCGTTTTTGAACAGTTGATGTTGACATAGCTAATGGCGTACTAGATGAAGGAATCGCGGTAGAGGGCTTTGGGGTAAGGTTTTAGAACATTTTTGAAAGCTCAAGAAGGCTTTTCAGCGAGTTTGGCTGCCCTCCAAAGCGCATCCATTTCCTCTAACTTCATTTCTGAAAGAGGTTGTGGAGCATTGGATTCTATAAACTCAAAACGCTTCTTAAAAGTTCGATTGGTCCGCTCCAAAGCAGTCTCGGGATCGACGCCAATAAAACGCGCGTAATTAATCAACGAGAACAAAACATCTCCAAATTCGGCTTCAATACGATCCTTAGACCCTCCCCGCTGGACTTCCTGCTGCAATTCGTTGAGTTCCTCCTGGACTTTTTCCCAGACCTGTTCGGTGTGGTCCCACTCAAAACCCACTTTGGCAGTTTTTTCTTGCATTCGGTAGGCCTTCACTACCGCGGGAAGTCCAGCAGGTACTCCCGCCAGAATTGATTTTTTGCCCTCCTTCAACTTGAGTTGCTCCCAATTTCGTTTTACTTCCTCTTCATCGGCCACCTTTACATCTCCGTAAATATGGGGGTGGCGGGAGATGAGCTTCTCGCAAACTGCATTTAAGGCGTCTGCAATGTCAAAAGCGCCCTGTTCCGAGGCAATTCGAGCATAAAACACCATATGGAGCAGAAGGTCACCAATTTCCTCTTTAATACCATTCAAATCAGCCTCCAGAATAGCATCTGCCAGTTCATAAGTCTCCTCAATCGTCAGGTTGCGAAGCGATTCCAAGGTTTGTTTCCGATCCCAGGGACACTGCTCCCTTAATTCGTCCATGATGATCAAGAGCCGTTCAAATGCTGCCAGTTTTGCAGCCAAATTGGGTGTAGTTTGCATAGCCTTATTTTCCGGAAAGGATTTTTTGATACCGAGTGGTATCAAAAAGTACTTCCACAGCAGTTTTAATTTCAGGGTCATTCACTAGACTCTTTCGTACTTTTCCCCTTTGGAAAAAATAGCGACCGACGATTTCGGACTCAATTTCACCGATGATGGCGGCTTTATTCCGCTCCATTTCCTGGTCTTTTTCAGAAGCAATAGCCTTTTCCATGGCGACAATTTGGTCCATTACGGGCCATTTTTCCTGAGCAGCGACCCGTTTTAACTCTTTCAGCTTTTTCTCTGATTCGGTTTCATAGGTAAAATTTCTACCCTTGACAAAAGCTTGGAAAGCTGACCAATCCGTGAATGCAAAGGTTTCAATGGAGTCTATTGAAGC
>CANHDG010000138.1 GCA_947459365.1 Saprospirales bacterium | reverse complement strand
GAGCCGGCTACTTCTTGGGTACCTGGTGGATTTTCATAGCTAAACAACATTTTAGCATTCTGGGCCGCATCCCCACCCGGCAGATTGGTTTTCCAAAGTTCAATGGCTTTTTGACGGGTGCTGGTCGCCATTCCACTCCGAAGGTTGAACTCATAAGTCGGTTCAATCGAAATGGTGAGCACTGGCCCCGGATACAACTCAGACACCCAGGGCTGGTCTAGCCATCCACCGGCTAGGTCGATGCGGTACGGAATAGTACACTCAGTTCGAAGCGCGGTAGTACTGCGGGGCGGTAAACCAGCTTCCGGTACCCGCCGAGAAACAATGTACTGCACACCTTTAGAGCGACACAATTGTTCTTTAGCGGGAGAATGACCGTCTTCGTTGACAATGAAAATATCCGGACGAATCGCATCTATCTCCGCCTCAAAATCAAGCAAGCCCATACCCTTGTTGATTCGAACCTCATGGACCCATTTCAAGGATTCCAACATGTACTTGCGCTCTTGCTCTGGATTAATGGGGTATCTTCCCTTCAAATGCTGCACATTTCGGTCTGATCCAATACAAACATACAAATCTCCATAGGAAGCAGCCTCCTTCAAGAAGGCCACATGACCGCTGTGCAACAAATCAAAACATCCAGTAAGCATTATTTTCATAGCTCCAAGGTAGTCGAAAGAAATTGGAAATGGTTAGAAAAAGTAGGCTTATTGCTGCATACTGCTCCGGTAGCGGGTTTCAAGCTTATATTGACGGTTGATACTTTTCACCACCGGTTCAAGCAGAAGTTGCAAAACGGAATCTACCCTGGCTTTTGATTTTTCGAAAATCTGCTCATTTTTTATCGCATCCTCCCGAAAATACGTGCGTAAATCGTTGAATGGCTGATTTAAGTCGGAACCAGACACTCCGGATAAAAAACCGACGTCCAATTTATCCACTCTGGGGTACACTTCATGGGAAAGAATGACTGGGTCAGGAAGCGTAACATAGATAATACCTTTTTTAGGGCTAAAGGTCACGTCTAAACCCTGATCCAGTTTGATTCCTGCTTTAATTACACTGATGGCTTCCACTTGGATATTGGTTTCAGATACGCTATAACCTAATATCTTGTATTGCAAGGTTTTATCCAATCCCTTTTTATCGCGGATCTCGTAAGTGGCCAGTTCGGCGATCCCCTTTTGCACTTTTTCACGCAAAAGATCCCTGGAAGCGCTAAAGTCAAGGATTTCCGCGCGTTTGCGCAGTCGTTCTACCATCGGTTGCAGGCCTTCCTTTAAGGCAATTGCACAAGGCGATTCAATGCCCTCCCCTTTTGCCATCAATTGACCACCGCTGGTTTTTAGCAAGGTAGCCACGATTTGAGTAACAAAAAAACAGGTGTACTTTCCTGCTACCTCATTGAACACCCGCACAGCTTCATTGGAGTGATCCTGGTAAAAAGAACTGTACAAAGCAGCAGAGGTGTCTTTCAGTTCTACAAAATCATTGAAATACAGGTTTTTTAAATAATCATGGTGCACCTTATAAAGAGGCTCCAGCTGTCGTTTGAGGCTATCGTTCAAATCCATCCGATTGGCAATATGGTACAACAACGACATGTTGAAACTATATACCAACGATTCAAATTCTTTCTTGTATTGCTCTGGGGAAGATAAAATACGTAAGGTAGCCTCCTCGTCTAAATTGGGTTGAAAATCGGCTTCCACATAGGTTATATCTACCTTTTCAGGGCCCTTTAACCAGTCTGCAAGGCCGGTACCAGACTGAAAGAATACCTTGTAAAGTATGAAGATGGCGATGGCAAATAGCGCCAAGAGCAGAATTTGTTTTCCAAAAATGGAGCTGTTCCCTGGATCGGGTCGGTAGTCAGGTGGGTAAGCTGCCATGGCACTAACGGAAGGTAAATTGCATATTCGCCCAGAAATTCCATAAAAGGACAACTGCGGTGGCCACTAATTTTGCAACGTAGAAGTTAAACCCAAAACGCTCCTTGAGCAAGTAAATAATGCTGTTGTTCAAAACCAGGCCTACCGCCGATACTACCGCAAATTTTCCAAACTGAACCGCCACCTCAGGGTCATGGTTTTCAAATGTCCAAATTCGGTTCAACAAAAAATTATTGATTACCGCACAGGTAAACCCTGTGCTGCTAGCTAGGTAGGCATTCAATTTCCACCGCTCCTTTAACAACCAGGTGATTCCAAAATCAACCAGCAGACCGGTAAAACCCACCACTCCGAATTTAAAAAACTTCCAGATCAGTTCGTTGCTCATCATTTTTTATCGTGTCAAAAAGCAGCCAGACCCACAACAGGATAAATGGAACCGCTTTTAATACATACGGTTGAATCAACATCCGCCTCCATTCCGCTGGAAATACATCCGTCGGTGTAAGGGAGGAACAAACCAAGATCAACCCAAAGCTCAGTTTTGTATAGAATCTAGGCGACTTCTGGGAAAAATACCAGATGGCCGCCCCGCACATCGCTATTATAAAGGTAGGGCTCTCCGCTTTATGATTAAAAATCACCACCCAAATCAGAACCCCCGCTACTATCGGAACCATAGACTTCTTTTTCCAATAGGTCCAAACTACCGCTGCCAATTGCAGGCCCAAACCAAGGGCAGTCACCAGCAGTTTAGCAGGCTCTAGCCCAAACCAACTATGTAGCCAACCCACTACCGATAAACCCATGGAGGCCGAATGATCATTTTTCAGCATTTCCCACCACCATTGGTACAGCCTCAAAAGGCCTTCCCAGCCTACAAAAGGTAAAGGGAGTAAACCTAGTAGCAATCCCCAAAGTGCTGCCCAGCCAGCGGTCTTCCACCATAAGGGCCTGTAAAACACCAAAAAAAGACCGGCAAAAATACCAAAAAGTTTAAGAAATATACCTGCCGTCCAGGCTGCCGCCGCCATAAGGCTGTTTCCTCGATCCAAAGCAACCCAAGTCCCCAACATCCAGGCAGCAGTCAAGCCATTGCTTTGTGTGTTTTGAAGGGAAATCAGCAGCTCCGGAAGTACCAACCAAGCGATCCATTGCCGGTTGGAGGCACTGAAACCAGGCAGGTGCAGTAGCACATACAACAAAGGAAGCGCATTCAACAGGTTCCAAAGTACCACCCCTACCACATCGGGCAAAACGGAGAAAGGACCCATCCAAATGGCAAAAGCAGGGCTGTATTTAAACAAATCCCAGGTTTCAGGATGTAAAATATAGGGATTACTACCTTCAATAAGATGCTTCCAGGAATACTTGAAAATCCGGTAATTTTCGTACTTGGAAAAACCTTTTTCATCAAAGCCCATACTCCATTTTTGCCACGCCGTGAGCACAGCCGCCAGACTGTAAACAAGCCACAGGGCTTTGGGTGAACGAAAAAAGGATCCAGTCATACGGACACCAGTTGGAGGAAAGCGAAGAATCGCTGTTGGTGGACATCAACTCCCCGGAAAGAAGGGGCTGGTTGGTTCACTCCTTAAAAAATCAGCGATAAAATTAGGCGCTAAGGTAAGGCAGTCCAAGGGTTTGTCGCATCTTTGCGCCCTCATTATCTTTTTTCTTCTTTATGGTGGCAATTATCATGGGCTCAGATTCTGATTTGCCCGTTATGCAAAAAGCAGCGGACCTTCTGACTAAACTAGAGGTCCCGTTTGAAATGAGCATTGTATCAGCACATAGGACTCCTCTTAAAATGGTGGATTTTGCCCAAAATGCACACAAAAGAGGCATTTCCGTCATAATTGCGGGGGCCGGTGGTGCCGCACACCTTCCAGGTATGGTCGCTGCGCTTTCCCCACTGCCCGTTATTGGTGTACCGGTAAAATCCTCCAATTCAATTGATGGCTGGGATAGCATTCTTTCTATCCTTCAAATGCCAGAAGGAGTACCGGTAGCCACTGTAGCCCTGAATGCAGCTCGAAATGCAGGCATTCTGGCAGCTCAAATCCTATCGGTCGCCCAACCCGAACTTCAGGAACGAATCGTGGAATACAAAAGAGAAATGGAACGCATCGTCCTAGAAAAAACCATCGCCTAAATGCAATACTGGCATACCATCCACTTTACTCCCAGCGACAGCCAGGAGCTTTTTTTAGTCAAAACATTCCGCCCTCACCTAGAAAAACAACTCTGGACGGACACCCGACTTCGGGCCTACTTCCAACGCGTCAGCACCGAACAAGGGAATGCCCTTGTATTGTCGCTGTTCCTCCCAAGTCCCGAACTTGACCCTACTTTTCTCAAAAATTTGTCCAAAAAAGGGGAATTACTCTCCGAAACCAGGGTTCAATCTGCCCCCGATGAACCCCTTTCCCAACGCTGGATACGAGAATTTCAGCACATCGCCTGCCGGGTAGTCCTGGACTTGATTGCAAAACCCAACTATGAATACAGCGATGCAAGGCTGGACGTACTCAAACTCCATTTGGCACTTCTTAGGTCTGCCGGCTTGAACCAAACGGAAACTGCAGATTATTGTAATCGTTTGCTGCAGGCACAACTTCAGAGCCAAAGCGATCCAGCCCAAAGTGCCGCGTTGGCACAAGAGCTGGAGGAGAACATCCAATCCCAGTTCCTGTTTGTTAAAGACGTGCTCGACCAATTTTACAACGAACTAAATGCATCCGATTTATCGAAATCTTCCTGGTTGCGTTGGATTCGTGGTACCGAATTGATCGCAAAAGGGATGGAGCAGGAACTGGAACGCTACCTTCCACTCCTCCTGAACCTCTGTAGCAATCAGATGGGCATCTATCCCAAAGACGAACTAAGCAGCTTGTTAATCCTGAGCAAGGGGCTTTCGTCTCCCGCCTAAACCGCCAATTGAGGGATCATTATCGTACTTCAGAGCCAAAAGGGATTTAATACTGAATAGGAAATGCGAAGCTTTTTCAAACTTGGACAGCCGGGTATTTTTAACAGCGGGCATTTAAAATTAAAATAAAGCTAGGTTGGTTCCTACTTCCCGGAAAGGAACAGGCCCGGTTTGGGGAACCGGGCCCAAGTCAACATACAAGGCGGGATAAAAAAAAGAGGGGGGTGATCGCTCTTTACGGTACAGAAACCGGTAAGGAAGGTCTCCAACACATCGCCTCTAATTCCTCCAAACCGCCAATAAAATAATTCAAATCTACTTTTTTCGAAATTCCATCCACGCATCCTGAGCTACTGTGTTGCCAAATGGACCATTTCTTGCCATCTGAGAGTACGGGAGCCTGGTCTGCATACCGCGCAATCCAAAGTGGGTAGGAACTGAGCGCTGTTTGAGCCAAAAAGCGATCGTAAAACCGTTGATTGGTGTACAAAATAGGTCGAATTCCGAGCACGCTCTCTACCGTTTGCATCCAAATCAAAGCCTCCTCCACCACGGCCTGCTCAACGGTGCCATCTAAGGTTTCCAAATCCAGTACCGGAGGTAAATCCCCGTTAGCCATCTCGACTGTCCGCAAAAAATGAATTGCCTGCTCCAGGCCACAACCATATCCCCTGAAAAAATGATAGGCCCCTCGTTTGAGACCTTGTTGCGCCAACGCTTCCCAATTGTAACAAAACAGAGAATCTGTAAAATCACTTCCCTCGGTGGCCTTCACAAAAGCGAATGAAAGTGCTTGCCCTTGAATTACCTCGCCCCAGTCAATACGATCTTGGTGATGAGATACATCCACCCCCGCCAAACCAGCAGCAAATACTTGAGAAAAAACGCCCGTTTTGTTACCTAGCAACAAAGGTACTAAAACAAACATTTTTAACAACAAAAATCTAAAAATTAGATCCATTGGGCGAAATTAGTGCACAAAAACCGATTTCCGATGTCGAATCATCGCTTTTCTGCTAAATTACTTAAATGAAAGGTTGAACAACCATTCTTGGCACCCCAACAACCATTGCCCAAAAACAATTTTTTGTTACTTGCTTTTTTTAATTTATAAAATGAAAAAATAGCCCCTCTTTTCAGGTAACGTTTAATTACAAAACCTCCCTTTCCTTTCGGATTAGCTACCGTTTATTGTAAAAAATAACCAGTACACTTCCGTAAAAAACCGATGGAAGGTGCTTGTTTTCAGACAAATGAAATTTGATTTTAAGCCAAAAAAGGGACAAATACTGTACTTTTGCTTCCCTCTAACGTTCTTAACCCAAACCGCTCGCCATGGATTTACTGAAGGCAAAAATCAACCTAGACAAAATAAATCGAGCTTTTACACAATTGCTCAAAGACCCCGATAATATCCCCAAAATCGAAGTAGATATTGCCCTTTCCTATGTGAGGGAATTCTACGATGCCCTTCAATCCAATTATCCGCCTCCCCCTGCTCCCCTTCAAGCCCCTGTGAGCAGACCGGCTCCAGTGCCGGCTCCGGCTCCAGCACCTACTCCTGTGGTAGTTCCTCCCCCCTTACCCGTTGTTGAAGCGCCTGCTCCGGTGGCCCCAATAGTACCTGTAGCCCCTGCACCCGCTCCCGTAGCTCCAATAAGAAGCAGCTTGCCGGCAGAGATGGAACCCTTGTTTGAATACAAGGAAGCAAAAGAACTATCTGAAAAACTAAGCGAAAGCCCGATTCCAGACATCAAAAAAGCCCTTTCCCTCAACGATCGCCTGTTGATTCAACGGGAATTGTTTGCGAACGACCCCGCTGCGTTTGAAAACGCCCTTCAACAACTCAACAGCCTTCCCGGATTGGAGGCAGCACAGCAGTTCCTCGTGCAGCAATGCGTATACCCGTATGAATGGTTGAGTAAAAACAAGATCGAAACGGCCAAATGGTTTATCAGGATGGTCCGCAGAAGGCATAAATAATCACCAGGTCACCCTTTTTAGCAACTGAGCCGAGAAGAAAATAGCTTTAGTATGAAAATTCTGGTGGTAGGACAAGGCGTCGCAGGCGCTGTATTAGCGCTTACGCTCTCTAGAGGTGGAATGGAAACTTGGATAGTCGATCAAGACCGGCCGGGAAGCGCCTCCAAACTAGCAGCCGGAGTAGTAAACCCTGTGACGGGCAAGCGATATGCCCTCTCCTGGAATTTTCATTCTTTTTTCCCGTTCGCAAAGCAGTTTTATCGTCAGCTAGAGGCTGACACCGGACAAAAAATCTGGTTTGATTACCCAATTTTGCGAATGCTGGGCAGTAACCTGGAATGGAATGAATGGAACCTTCGGGCCGGCAAACCTGAGTTCAACGGATGGATGACGACGACGGATTCAGCTGGCAAATGGGGCCCTCATATACAGCCTGGATTTAATTATGGCTTGCTGGAGCAGGCGGGACGAGCTGATTTTCAGGCATTAACGCAACTCAGCAAGGCGGCTCATCCGAGCTACTCAACCGGTTGGCTAGATGCAGCAGCCTTGGAACTGGCCTTAAAGGAGTTTGATCGAGTTATTTTGTGCGAAGGGGCCTTCGCTGTTGCACAACCCTATTTTCCAGAGATCCCCTGGAACGCTGCAAAAGGAGAGCGGCTAATTATTCGATTGGAAAATGCGGAGGCAATTGAACAGATGTTGAAAAAGCAGCTACTCTTGGCGCCGTATAGAG
>CANHDG010000137.1 GCA_947459365.1 Saprospirales bacterium | reverse complement strand
TTTTCTGATTTTGCACGATCTAAACACTTCGCCCGCCAATTGCGAGAGGTAGCTCCCGACCTAGTAGTGCTTTCCTTCGGCACCAACGAAGCCCAAGCCAAACACTACCCAGAACAGCTGGAACGCCAAATGCAAGATCTCTGTACACAGATCTTGCAACAATGGCCCCATACCGCTATCTTACTTACCACCCCTGCCGACTCCTACCTCCGGGGAAAGGGCCTCAACCCCTACCTGCCAGAAGTCAGTGAAACCATCCGCCAATTCGCCCGGAAAAAAGGCTTCGCCGTTTGGGACTTGTTCCAAATCACCGGAGGTGCCAACTCCTCCGCTACCTGGAAATCCTTGGGATTACTCAGCACCGATTCTGTACACTACACCAAAAACGGTTATAAAGTACAAGGGAAAATCTTGTACCAAGGACTTATTAAGGCCTATAATGAAGTGGCCAAAACCTATTTACCCGCCTCCAATGCGGAGGAAGGAAAGTAATCTCACAAAGCTACCCCTACCATTCAAACTTTTTGAAGAGTAAAGAGGCCCTTCCCTACTCTTATCATCGGCATCCACCAAATTAGTGCTAAGTAGAAACATAGAAAAACATGCACTTCCAAACAATTATCTGAAAGAACCTACGTTTATCAAAGGTTGGGAAGCACCTAATTTTACATACCTTTGTGCTTCTTTTTATTTACCAATCAAAACTAGTTTTCAGACATGAAAAAAACGCTTTTAGGCCTTTTGGCAGTAGCCTCCATTAGCCTGGCTTCCTGCGGAGAAAAACTGCTAACCGATGCAGAAGTACAAGCCGAAATCACCAAAGGAATCGATGCTGGCAAAGCTGCCATCATCACTGAAGAATCTGCCAACTGCGACGCTAACTTCGACGCACGCGTAGAAGAAGCCGTTCAAGTTAAAATGGCCGAAATGGAAGCAGCAAAAGCTTCCGAGGTTCAATAAGAGTCCTCTCAAAACAAATTGAATCCATTTTTCACATTCAACTTATTTGTCCGAAATGAATAAAAGTTTGATCCTGGTAGGCGCCGTTGCAGTTGCCGGCTTTATTACCCTCACCGCATTTGGCGGAAAAACTAAGGCCGACCAATTGGCCGAAATTAAAGAAAAAGTACAAATGGGCCTGGAATCCATTCGCTCTGAAGAAAAAACAAAGTGCGATGAACGCGTTGCAGCCGCAGCGGACCAAAAAGTGGCTGAGCTGATGGCAAGCCAACCAGCTCCAGCTGCTAAACCAGTAAAAAAATCAACCGGAAAAGGTACAAGCGCTCCAAAACTGGACCCCGCTAAAGCCCCTGTTAAAGCCGATGACTCCAAAACACGCGGTGGAGCAGTAAACCCAGAGAACACCTCCAAAACACGCGAGGGCGCAGTGCCAGCTACTAGCACACCAACCGAAAAGAAACGCGGCGGTGCCGTTAAAACGGGCGGAAACTAATCCAGCCAACCCCTACTCCTGGCGGTATCAAACATAACCGCCAGAATTAAAGGCCAGTCCTACCTCTGTGGGACTGGCCTTCTCTGTTTATACCTAAACCACTTATTGCAAACCCACTTTTATGACGTCCCGAATACTTCCATACACCACCGGATTTGTTGCCAGCCAAGACTTCGGCTCCACCCATTCAATTTGTTCTATATCCTCTTCTACCTGCGGGGTGACCAGCTTACTTCCAGTAGTCATTCGATACCACCAGGTTTTTTTTAAAATCCGATCCCCTTTCTCTCGATAAGTATGCCAGGTGTGAAGCATAAAATACCCTAACACCACATCCTCTAATCCAGTTTCCTCTTGCACCTCCCGTACCGCAGCTTCTTCCGGAAGCTCCCCTGGATCAATCTTTCCTTTCGGAAGATCCCAAGATCCACGCCGATAAAAAACCAATAAACGTTCATCTGGACCCGTCACATATCCACCAGCCGCCTCAATCAGCTTAAAACAGGAAAGAAAATCAGCCCACATTAACTCCGGCTGATCACAATATAGCACTACCGACTCCACCGCTTCATTCTTTTCCAACAAATCCAAGTACTGCTTTATCTGTTTCCGTTTACCCAAATATGGACTGTGGTAATTTTTTTTTCCAATTAATAGCCCTAATTCACCCGTTGATTCAGGTGTACCCATAAAAAACGGTTTCCCGTTGACATATACTTTATACATTTGCAGTTCTAATTATAATGTGTGAGGTATCCAGCAGCAAAGGTAGAGTCTGAGGGGCCTTCTTTTTATTGATTTGCCATGCAAAATTACGCATCTAAAGTAGCCAGGCATTTACTGGAAATAAAAGCCGTCAAACTTAGTCCCAACGAACCTTTTACTTGGGCATCCGGAATCCAGTCGCCTATTTATTGCGATAACCGAGTATCGCTTTCCTACCCAGCGGTAAGAGGATTCCTCAAACAGTGCCTGAAAGAGGCTTCTGAGGGCTTTGATTTTAATACCGTCGCAGGGGTTGCTACAGCAGGAATCCCACACGGTATGCTTCTAGCAGATGCCCTAAAAACGCCCTTCGTGTACGTGCGCGCCTCCGCCAAAGACCATGGCCGACGCAACCTTATCGAAGGCGAACTGCCAGAGGGAGCTAAAGTTTTGGTTGTTGAAGACCTAATTAGCACTGGAGGAAGCTGCCTCAAAGTCGTTGATGCCCTTCGGGATGCTGGCGCAGAGGTGGTCGGTGTACTCGCCATCTTTCAGTACGGCTTCCCAGAAGCCACCCGGGCTTTTGAGGCCAAAAATGTAACGCTAAAAACCCTCTCGGACTACGATACACTGCTGGAAGAAGCCGTTTCAATCGGATACATCGGTCAAAATGACCTAGCTATCTTGCGGAAATGGCGGGAAAACCCACAAGGCTGGGGCGCCCTAATCGCCTGATTTTCCTTCCCAATCATCCACTTTTACTACTCTATTTCATGCAAATAATCACACCCAACTCGGAAGCGTTTTTATATAAGTACCTAAATAACCATAGCCCCACCGGCCATGAAGCTAGTGGCCAGAAAATCTGGCTGGAATACCTCCAACCTTATATAGATGAGTGGAAAATCGATAATTATGGCACCGCCTACGGAATTATCAACCCAGGAACCGGATTTAATGTCGTAATCGAAGGCCACTCCGATGAAATTTCCTGGTTCGTTAATTACATCACCGAAGATGGATTCATTCATGTGATTCGCAATGGCGGATCCGACCACGTAATCGCCCCCTCTATGCGGGTAAATGTCCACCTGCGCAACGGGAATACCATCCCAGGTGTATTCGGCTGGCCCGCTATCCACACCCGAACCGATAAGGATGCCAACCTGACACCTAACCTCGAAAATATAACCGTAGACGTCGGTGCAAAAGACAAGGAGGAAGTCCTAAAAATGGGTATCCACGTCGGATGCGTCATTACCTTCCAAGATGAACTCACCAAAATCAACAACCGCTACTACTGCGGCCGAGCACTCGACAATCGGATGGGAGGTTTCTGCGTCGCCGAAGTCGCACGGCTCCTAAAAGAAAACCAAGTAAAACTCCCCTTTACCTTGTACGTCGTAAACTCCGTCCAAGAAGAAGTCGGCCTACGCGGGGCAGAAATGATCACCCAAACCATCCAACCCCACGTGGCCATCGTCACCGACGTCACCCACGATACCGGAACGCCGCTGATCAATAAGAAAAAACACGGTGATATTCGCTGCGGCCAAGGCCCTTCCCTTACCTACGCCCCAGCCGTCCACCAAAAACTGATTGACCTGATCATCGCAAGCGCAGAAGCCAACGAGATACCTTTCCAACGGGAAGCCTCCAGCCGAGCTACCGGTACCGATACCGATGCCTTCGCCTATTCCAATGGCGGTGTGCCTTCCGCCTTGATCTCCTTGCCCCTTCGATACATGCATACCACCGTGGAAATGGCTCATATGGACGATGTAAGCAACGTAATCCGGTTGATCTACGAAACCTTGCAGCGTATCGAATATGGCCACAACTTTAAGTATTTCAATAGCCTCTGATCCTCAGCACTATGAACTACGCCGCCTGTCAAGTCAGTATCGCACCCCTTCGGACCCATCCTGCCGAAAAAAGTGAAATGGTCTCCCAATTGCTGTTCGGAGAAACCGTGGAAATACTGGACCAAAAGGAGAATTGGCGGTATGTATCCTGCTCCTGGGATGGTATCCACGGATGGGCAGATGCAAAACAATTAAAACCACTCCTACCTGAAGAATTCGAACAAATCAATAACAACCAGGCCATTAGCCTCTCGCTCGTAGAAGGACTAATGGCCAGCGACCACTTTATCCCACTTACCCTAGGCGCCGTACTTCCCTCCTACGATGGACTTCGATGCCGACTCGGTAGCCAATCCTATCAATTCTCTGGAACCGTGGTCACCCCTACAAAAGCACCCCTCACAGGTGACTGGATCATCAAACTGGCGAAACGCTACCTGCATGCTCCTTATCTCTGGGGCGGTAGATCCCCCTTCGGAATCGATGCCTCCGGATTGGTTCAAATGGTCTATAAAATGAGCGGTATTCACCTCATGCGCGACGCAGCGCACCAAGTTCAAGTAGGCCGTCCAGTCGATTTTACCGAACAATGCCAAGCAGGTGACCTCGCCTTCTTCGATAACGGAAAAGGAGTCATTAACCACGTGGGAATCATCGCTCCCGGATGCCAACTCATCCATGCTTCCGGAAAGGTTCGTATGGATAAACTAGACCACTTCGGGATCTTTAACCCAGAACAAAAACGATATACCCACCAACTCCGTATCATCAAACGCATCCTGCCAGACGAGCCCTTCCAAAAAACGTCCGAGCAAGCCAGCCCTGCAAGCAATGCAGTCGAACAACAACAAAAAGCTTTGTTCTAGGCCGTCTATCCACTCCAGATGGCAAAAAAACAACTTCTAATGAGCCAAACTACCTCCAAATGAAAAAGAATGCACTCTATACCCGTTTCTTATAAGTCCAAACCGCCAAGGTATTCACCACCACCGCATATCCCACCACCGACCAGAAATTACGCTGAATTTCAAAAAAATGCGCGCCTTTTAACAATACCAACCGCATAAATGCTACAAAGTAATGGATTGGATTCACCATATTCAACCATTGTGCCCATTCCGGCATACTATCAAGCGGGGTAAACAATCCACTCATCAGGGTGAAAATCAATAAAAAAAACCAGGCTGAAAAAATAGCCTGCTGCTGCGTATCCGCAAAGTTCGACACTAAAAATCCAAAGCCTAACATACAAGGGGTGTACAAAGCAGTGTATCCAAATACCAACCACAAACTCCCTTCAATCGGAATGTGAAACGCTACGTAGCCCACCGTTAAACCAACCGCCACAATCACCAGCGAAAGCAGCCAGAAGGGTAGTAACTTCCCAAGAATAAACTGCCACTTCGCCACCGGTGTAACATTCATCTGCTCAATTGTACCCTGCTCCCTCTCCCGGACAATATTAATGGCGGTCAAAAAAGCAATTACCATCGATACAATCACCCCCAAAATACCAGGAACCATAAACGTCTTATAGTCCAACCGAGGATTATACCAATTGCTATAAGTGACCTGTATAGATCGTGGGACCTGTCCACCAACCGATCCAAGCATCAATTCCCTATTAAAATCCCTGATAATCCCATTGGCATAAGCGTTTGACAAACCCGCTTTCTGTGCATTTAACGCGTTTATAGTCAACCCTAACTGCCCAACTCCCTCCCGAACCCAATCGCGCTCAAAATGAGCAGGAATTTCCAACGCCAAATCGGCCTTTTCGGTGGCCAATTCCGCCTCCGCCAATTCGTGCGCTGGGACATACGACTGCAACTTGAAATAGCCAGACGCCGTAAACCGCTCAATCAACCTACGCGAAGTGCTGGTCTTGTCGTGATCCACCACAGAAAGAGCCAGGTTCTTGACCTCATAACTCGCCGCAAAAGACAATAACAACGTCTGTACAATGGGCATCACCAAGATCAAGGGCAACATGGTCTTGTTGCGAAAGATCTGGATAAATTCCTTCTGGATTAAAAATCGGATAGTACGCATACACAATCGCTGAATTAATACAATAAATGGTTAATAATCGCCTTACTCCAACCGGTCTTTAAAATTACGAACACTCAAACCAATGAATACCAACGCCATGACCAACAGAACACCCGTCGGCAACCAAAGCGATTCCAAACCCACCCCTTTGATCATGACACCCTTGATAATCTTATTGTACCAGGTGGCTGGAATAAGCGCCCCAATTACTTGAAGCGGTAAGGGCATACTCTCCCTGGGAAAAATAAACCCGCTTAACAAAACCGTCGGCATCATTAACCCAAGTGCAGAAATAAACATGGCTTGCTGCTGGTCCGCCGCCTTCGTAGAAATAAATATCCCTAACGACAGCGCGACTACCATATACAAAATCGATTCAAAAGCCAAGAGCATTGCGCTCCCATTCAGAGGCATACCAAACACGTAAATGCCAAGTAATACCACAATCATTGCATTAAAAACGGTTAGTGCCAAATACGGACTCGCCTTCCCAAGAATAATCTGTATGGGTCGCAACGGCGAAACCAACAACACTTCCATGGTGCCCATCTCCTTCTCCCGTGCAATCGTAATACTGGTCATCATCGCAGCCACTAGCATCAAAATCAGGGTCATTACTCCAGGTACAAAGCCAAATACGGACTTCAGTTCGGGATTGTACAACATGCGGGTCTCCACACGAATAGGTACTGCACCCCCCTGCGGAAGCCGCTCGTTTTGATAAGAAAGGACAATCGCTTGCGCATAATTGATCAATGTGGTGGCAACATTTGGATCCGAAGCATCCCCAATTAACTGCACACTCGCCTGCCCCGATTTGGCTAAATCTTCCGCAAAAGAAGGAGGAAACACCACCGCTAGTTTGATTTTTCCCCGTCTAAATGAAGCCTCCAATCCTTCCAATGTCGAAACCGTATCCGTCTGCCGAAAATACCCACTCGATAACAAACGGTTCGTTAATGCCGTACTCTCCACATCACCGGCCGAATCCATCACCGCAATCGGTGCATCCTTCAAATCGTTGGTCAACACAAAACCAAACAACAATACCTGTGCAATGGGCATCCCAAAAAGAATCATAAGGGTGCGCCGGTCACGAAGAATATGGCGAAACTCTTTTACTATAAAAGCTAGAAAACGGTTCATGCTAAGCAGGTCATTTATTGATTAATCTACATGGCCAACGGGCTGGTCCGGACGCGCTAATTTCCTGAATACCTCGTCCATATCGCTGGCCTTAAACTGCTTTCTAAGTGCCTCAGGCGTATCCAATGCCTCAATCCGCCCATCTACCATGATACTTACACGATGGCAGTATTCAGCCTCCTCCATGTAGTGTGTCGTTACCATCAAAGTAACTCCCCGCGCAGAAGCCTCATAAATCCCCTCCCAAAATTGCCGCCTCGTCAATGGATCTACACCAGAAGTAGGTTCGTCCAAAAACACAACCTTGGGCTCATGAATCTGCGCTACCGCAAACGCCAATTTCTGACGCCAACCCAACGGAAGACTTCGAACCAAAAGACCCGCCTGCTGCTCCAACCCAAGTTGTTCAATTACTTGCGT